>CAZPEK010000200.1:0-7212 GCA_964585555.1 uncultured Leptospirales bacterium
TATCAGTGTCATCGAAGATGATTACTCCATTGGTTTTTCTTCCGGCCAGGAATTCAAAACCCTCGGACTCAATCCTGATACCTTCAAAGGCCGTACTCTTAAAGAAATTTTCGGCGAGCACTATGACATGGTTAAAGAATACTATCGCCGCACTTTCGAAGGTGAAGAATGTTCTTTTGAGATTTTCTTTAAAGGACAGAATCAATTCTACAAAACGGTCCCCCTTTATTCTGAAAATGGAAAGATAAATCAGATACTTGCTGTTGTGGAAAATATTACCAGCAGAAAACAGACGGAAGAGAAGCTCAAGGAAAGCGAAGAGAAATTCCGTCAGGTTTATGAACACATGTCTGTTGGAGTTGCCAAGGTATCCCTCGATTTCGTGATTTTAAGTGCTAATGATGCCTACTGCACTATGCTTGGGTATAGCGAAGATGAATTAATTGGAAAAACTTTACAGGAAATAACTCATCCAGAGAGTCTTGATGAAAACATTCAGAAACAAAAGCAACTAGCAGCGGGCAAGTTAGATTATTTCAGATTAAAGAAAACCTTTATTCACAAAAAAGGTCACACTATCACAGGTCTACTTGACGCCAGCCTCATGAGAGATTCCCATAAACAGCCTATCTATTTTCTCGGCAGCGTTCTTAATATTACTGAAAGTGAAAGAATAGAAGAAGAACTTCAGAAGAATCGCGAACACTTTTCCCTTGCGATGAAGGCGATACACGATGGTCTCTGGGATTGGAATTTAGAAACGGATGAAGTCTATTATAGTCCCGCCTATGCAGAAATGCTCGGATTCTCTTTAGAGGAAATCCCTCAGAATTCTGACTCCTGGTCAAACCTTATTCATCCGGAGGACAAAGAACATGCCCTTGCGGTAAACAGGGATTGTATAGAAAACAATTGCAATACATTTAAAGTTGAATTTCGAATGAAGGCAAAAGATGGATCATATCGCTGGATTCTCAGCCGGGGCAAAGCTATAAGCAGAAATACTGAAGGAAGAGCGACCAGGCTGATAGGTACCCACACTGATATTACAGAGCGAAAACAAATAGAAGAAGGTCTTAAACACAACCAGAACCTCTTAGAGTCAATGTATTCAAACATTCAGGGAATATCATACCGCTGTCACCTGGACAACGACTGGACTATGATACATATGAGTCCTTACACCGAACAATTAACAGGATATTCCCGGGAAGAGTTTATCAATAATGCGGTTAGAACATATGAAAGCATTATTCACCGTGAAGATACAGAAAAAGTCAAGACTCTAGTACGAAATGCCGTTAATGCAGGACTCCCCTGGGAGACTGAATACAGAATAATGCACTGTAATAAAGAAATACGTTACGTATATGAGAAGGGAAAAGCTGTTTACAATCCAGATGGTTCAGTAGATCACTTAGACGGTCTTATTATTGACATCACGGAGAAAACAGCCATGAAAGAAAAGCTTCAAGAATCTGAAGCTCTTTTTTCACGTTTTATGGATTTTGTCCCCGGTGCGGTCTTTATCAAAGAACAGTTCAACCGGATTCTTTTTGTAAATCAATACATGAAAAAATATTTTGGAGCCGAAAGCTGGTTGAATAAAACGGTATTCGAAATTTTCCCGAAAGAACTGGCTGACACAATGGCAGCTGATGATGAGGATTCCTATAGAACCGGCTATAAAAAAACAATTGAAAATATTACTCACATTGACGGTTCGGTACACATTTATGAAACACAAAAATTTATAATTGAAAAACACACGGGCCCTTCCCTACTTGGCGGCATAGCAGTTGATATCACTGACCGGGTTGCAGCAGACGAAAAGCTTAAGGAAAGTGAAAAACGCTACCGCCTCCTTGCCGATAATTCCGCAGATCTGGTATGGACCTGCGGAACACTGGAAGAAAATTTCCCTTTCACCTATATTAATCCTGCAGTAGAAGAGATGCTCGGTTACACAGTAGAAGAATTCTTAAAACTTCCTTTACAAAAAAGATGGACCCCTGATTCGCTAAAAACATTCATAGACTCATTAGATGGAATTGCTCATTCAGGAGAAACAGGTATATTTCAACTCCAGTATCTTCACAGAACCAGCAAAATTGTCAATTGTGAATTATGGGTCAAACCCGTATATGGCTCTGAAGGAAGGATAACAGGTTTCCAGGGCAGAACGATTGACATAACTGTTCGCAAAATGGCTGAAGAGCTGTTGGCTGAGCAAACAACTAATCTAATAGGCAGAATCAATGAACTGAACTGTCTTTATGGTCTTTCAAAATTGATTGAAAATACTGACGCTCCCCTTGAGGAAATATACCAGAAAACCGTAAACCTTTTACCCCCGGCGTGGCAGTATCCCCTGCTAACCTGCGCGAAGCTTTCCTTTGACAACAATGAATATATGACAGACAACTATCGGGAAACCCCCTGGCAGCTGATCAGTAAAATATTCATTCAGAACAAACAGCGGGGGACTTTTACTATTGGATACCTGGCTGAAAAGCCCCAGTCAGATGAAGGTCCCTTCCGCAAAGAGGAAAAAGCACTCCTCAATGAAATAGCGGAACGACTCGGTCATCTCACGGAACATAGAAATGTGGAAGGAGAAATCAAAAGGCTTCTTGAAGAGAAGAAAATATTGCTGAAAGAAATCCATCACCGCATTAAAAATAACATGGCAATGGTTGAAGGTCTTCTGTCTCTACAGCTAGATGCAATAAATAATCCTGATGCAATTTCAGCTCTTCAGAATTCAATTAACCGGGTTACCGGGATGCGTATCCTTTACGACAAGCTTATTATTACTGATGATTATGAAATGCTTTCCGTATCTCAATACATAAATGATCTTATTGACTCAATCTTTTCAACTTTCCCGCCTGGCAAAAAAGTTACTATTGAAAGAAATATTTCTGATTTTCACCTCAGTTCGAAGGTTCTTTTTCCCCTGGGTATAATCCTCAATGAACTCTTAACCAATGTTCTGAAGTACGCCTTCAACCCAGATGACAAAGGAGTTGTCCAGGTTACAATCACCGATAAGAACAACCATGTTACTCTTTCTATCAGTGATAACGGAAAGGGCCTGCCTGAAGGTTTTGATTCTACTGACACAACCCGTGGTTTCGGACTTTTACTCGTACATATGCTTACAAAACAGCTGAGAGGAACCTTTACTATTACCGGAACAGAAGGAACCGTAAGTATTCTTGAATTTGACATAACACAATAAGCATTTTCTCTCTTTTATAAACAGTAAACTGAGATTAAAAATTTTCTTGACAATATAACGACACACCATTTAAATGAATACCCATTCACTTAAAGAGAGGCCATAATGAATATTAAAGAATTTTTAAAAAATTACTCATTCAAAAAACGTCATATTTTTTATCTGCTGCTTTTTTTTACGGCCCTCTATGTGGTAACATTACAGGTTAGCTGCACCGATTACGTCATGAAGCCTGATATATCATCCCTTTCAAAGGGTAACAACAATCAATTTAACTATGATCTACCCCTCGATGCGGCAAGCCCCTGGCCTAAATTCCGATGCAACAGCCTTCAAAACGGTCGAAGCACTGTCCTCCCTGAAAAATCGGGCCTGCAGCCCTGGGAATATAATACCGGAAAGGGAATATTCAGTTCACCGGTAATAGATGGAGATGGAAATATCTATGTTGGTTCCGCCGACCATTATTTCTATGCCCTTGATGCAAAGGGAAAGATCAAATGGCGTCATCTGACAAATGAAATCATAGATTCTTCAGCCCTTCTCGATGACCAGGGACGCATCTTTGTCGGTTCAGGAGACGGATATGTCTATGCCTTCGAACGTAAAAAAGGAAAATTGTTATGGAAATTCAAGGCTCACACACCGGCAGAGGTGACAAAACTCTACGGCATGAAAACTTATAATCTCAACTGGTTCGAAGGAAATATCGGAATACTTAAAGACGGAACACTCCTCGCTCCCAATGACAATTACCTCGTCTACACCATCAACCGTATAACCGGTAAACCACAAAAACCCTTCAAAAACAGTGAAATGGGCTGGTCACTTCCAGCGGTAAATACCGAAACCGGAAGAATCTTTTTTGGGTCTACCTTTGCCGCCCTTAAAAACACCTTCTGCTATGATACGGCAACAGGTAAAAAAGTATGGAAAAACGGGGGCCTCGGGACGGTTGCCGCCTCGATCATGCTCACGTCAAATAATCCCGACGGCGCCGCAGTGGTTGGGGGCTTTGACGGCATCCTTCGCGCCTATGCCCAGGATGACGGCTTCCAGATCTGGAAATTCGGAGCCCGGGGCCACATCTATGCAAGTCCCGCCCAGCTGAGTGACGGCACCATTGTTCAACCTTCAGCAGACGGAACCCTCTATGCGATCAATCCTGAAGACGGAACCCTTAAGTGGGCCTTTGATACCCGCGAGCCGATACGGTCCTCTCCTGCTGTTGATGGAGAAGACAACATCTATTTCGGCAATGGTGAGGGACGCCTCTTCTGTGTTAATCCCAACGGCACGCTCAAATGGGCCTACCAGTGCATAACCGATGACCGGAATGACCTGAACGCCTCCCCGGCCCTTGGTAAAAAGGGAGTATATGTTGCGGGAGAAAACGGGGGAATATTTTTTATCCCCTATGATTATCCGGATTCAGCGGCTGGAAAAAGAGACCCCCGGTGTGTCCAGGGTCCTGGTGAAGATCTGCCCTCTGAGGGGAATCATCTCTTTTTTACCACCCGCTTCGGTGGTCTCAAGCTGAAGGCCCCTGAATCAATCGACGCCAATGAGCCCCTTGCCTTCTCGCTCTTTGTCCGGAAAAAAGGTGACACCGTACTTGCGGCAATCGACAAAGAAACCCTCAAGGTAAGTTTTTCAGGGGGTAAGGAAGGAAAAGTTAATGTATCAGCTGACCGTAAATTCATCACCATCATTCCCCGGGAAAAATGGACCGGGTCTGAAGGCGGCATCCTGACCATCAATCTAAAAGGAACATTCATCACTGAAATGTCCCGAATCGGTCTCAAGTTCTTCGGGGGAAGCGAAGGCGGTATCTATGACCAGACCTTTACTTTTAAAATAAATGCCCGAAAGAACATTCCCATGCCATACAAAATTCCCGCGAAACAGGGAGATGCTTCAAGCATGTTTGTACTGAGCAGGCTTGCTGCTCCCAGCCCGGCGATTCTTCCTTCATGGAATCAGATTGGTTTTGATTCTCTTCATTACCTGTACGGTATTGTTGAAGGGAAAGGCGACAATGCGGTTCTCTGGGGAGTACGGGGGAAACTTGAAGGAAAAGATAAAAAAACTGTTGTTGATACGGCAATGAATGACCGATTTCCATTAATGCTTAACCATGATAACGGCCTCCTCACACTCTTCAACTATGAAGGATTTCTCCTTGATTTTAACGGGACCTGGGATATGCCCTATGCCTTCTACCGGCTTGCCGCGCCGGTTGATACAAAGGGGAAACTGACGAAACGTCCCGCCCTCAATGCCATTGCCCGCTGTGATGAGATAGAATTCTATGGAAAGTTTTTAAAACTTACCGGCATGTCAGAATTTGATACAGGTCTCATGTACATCTACGGCGGCTCAAATCTTGACATTTATGGCAAGGGCTTTACACGGGGTCCCGGCACTCCGGGAGATGTTTCTTTCAGCACCTCAGACAGAGCAGTATCAATCACTGTAAAGGAAGGAACTCTTAAAAAAAATGCCCATGTATACGGCCTCCTTCTCATTGACACAAAAACAGGAAAGCCGGTTTCAGCAAATTATGCGGGAAAAACTACCGTAACTTCCGACGCATCAGTAATAGTAACGGGAGTTACGCTGCAACTTGATGATGACTCTTTTACCGGCAGTGCACGGATCTACTATATGGTAGACACCTACCCTGCAGCGAAAGGTGAAGTAGAGATTAAATAAAGTATTCCCGGGATGCCGCCCTGATGCGGTGTCCCGGCCCTTCCCATGGAAGATGGAAAATGCCATTATGAAAATCCTAACTGCTGCGGTTTTTTCTATTACCTAACTTTTTCTACTGGAATAAATAATTTTACCTTTCTTTTTAAAATTCAGCTTCATTGTGACAGATATTTTATTGACAGAAGAACATCAACTTGCACACTTACCGGCATCCATACAACATCATTGATATCTGTCAGAATATCAGGCACATGCCTGATTCCTGAAGAGCACGAGGAGAAATTTACATGGACGACCAGTACAGCCTGCAGCACCAGGTTCGGGTGGTTACCGCCACCAGCCTTTTTGACGGACATGATGCTGCTATTAATATAATGCGACGGCTCATCCAACGGGGAGGGGCCGAAGTTATTCACCTGGGGCACAACCGCTCAGTTGCTGAAATTGTAGAGGCAGCTATTGAAGAAGACGCCCAGGCTATATGTGTCTCTTCTTACCAGGGAGGGCACAATGAATTCTTTAAATACATGGTCGATATGCTCAAAGAACGGGGAGCCGGCCATATAAGAATCTTTGCCGGCGGCGGCGGTGTCATCCGTCCTGATGAAATAGCCATGCTGGAAGCATATGGAGTAGAGCGAATATACGATCCTGAACACGGCCGTAACATGGGTCTTACCGGCATTATCAGCGATCTTCTCGCCCGTTGTGATTTTCATACGGTAAATGTTCCAGGACTCAATGATGTCTCAAACCGGGGAGCTGCCATTCCAGATCCCGGGACACTCTCGTATAAAAATCATGGGGAAGTCAGCAGGGCCATCACCATGACTGAAATGGGAGATGGTGTCTTTGATCGAATCAACACTGAAATAGAAAAGCGCGCCTCAGCGGCTACATCGCCGGTCATAGGTATAACCGGTACCGGAGGCGCCGGCAAGAGTTCGCTTCTCGATGAACTGGTTCGCCGGTTCCGTGCCGACTATCCCGGAAAAACCGCGGCAGTACTTTCTGCCGATCCCTCGAAACGAAGAACCGGCGGAGCCCTGCTGGGTGACCGGATTCGGATGAACGCGATCCACGGAGAAAAGGTCTATATGCGCTCCCTGGCGACCCGGGGTTCCCGTACTGAGCTTCCCACTACGATTCGAGATGCCATCAATGTTGTAAAGGCCGCAGGTTTCGACCTGATTCTCATTGAAACAAGCGGCATCGGCCAGGGAGATACAGAAGTTATCGACATCTCTGCCGTG
>CAZPEK010000201.1:0-860 GCA_964585555.1 uncultured Leptospirales bacterium
TGTGCTAATAAATCCCTTTGTGTCTATAGTTGCAGCCCTGGTCCTTGCAGAAATTCAGAACCGAGTACGAAAAAAAACCTTTGACAATGATCAGACAATTGCTGCCAAAAACGATATTATTGCAGCAAGCAATAAAAAAATGCATAATGACCTTGAGCTTGCAAGAAAAGTTCAGCATAACCTGATACCCCAGGTTCCCCCGGAATCGAGTTTTTACACCCTCTATCCCCTTTATCTTCCCATGCATGAAGTGGGGGGCGATTACTATGATTTCATACAGTTTCATGAAGAGGAAAAAATTGGAATTATTATTGGAGATGTCTCGGGCCATGGTGTTCATGCGGCCCTGATAACATCAATGGTTAAAATGCTGGTTGAAACATCCGGTAGATTCAGAAATTCTCCCGAACAACTTCTGCGTTACATAAACGAAAATCTCTTCGGGATGACGGGAGAAAACTTTTTTACTGCCTTTTACGGCATCTATGATCCTTCAACAAAACATTTTACTTATGCACGGTCCGGACATACCTATCCCGTTACCATCAGGGGGCAGGGAGGGAAACTTGAAACGTTAAAAAGCCGGGGAAATCTACTGGGGGCATTTCAAAATCTTACCTTTGAAGAACGGGACATTCTTCTCGATAAAGGTGATAAAATACTTTTCTACACCGACGGTCTCACTGAAACCCGCAACCCTCGAGGAAAAGAATTCGAAGAAATTCTCAACAGTCTTCTGGTTGAATCAGGCCATCAACCGATCGGCAGGATTATCCAGTTTCTGTACAGGAATTTAACAGATTTTAAAGGTGATTCAAATTTTCATGATGACATCTGCATGGTGGGCCTTGAAATATTAC
>CAZPEK010000201.1:922-7204 GCA_964585555.1 uncultured Leptospirales bacterium
ATTGATCTGGAAACGGTAATTCATAAACCCCGGCCATAAGGGAGGGGCCATTTTCTGTTCCCAGTTCTCAAGATTATTTAAAAGCTCATTTACAATTTCAGGCCTCTCCGCTTTGAGGTTATGTGTTTCGACTTTATCTTCTTTCAGGTCATACAATAAAATTGAACCGCTTCGGTCATTAAGTATCAGTTTATACTTTCCTCTACGGATTGCCCGGTTATAGCCTGACTTCCAGTAGAGGGCCCTCGAAGCCTGTTTCTTCCCCCCGACAGATAAAGCGCGTAAATCAATACCGTCAAAATTACGATCTTCCGGAAGCTGCACCCTGGCGGCACTGGCAGCCGTAGCAAAAATATCCATAAGGATTGCCGGTTCATACATTTTCTTCCCGCGAGGAAGGGTTCCCGGCTGGCGCATCATGAAAGGAATGTTAATCCCCCCTTCAAAGTTTGAAAACTTCCCCCCCTTGAGAGGTGCATTCTCGGTGGCCCCGGTATAGGTAGCTCCCCCATTGTCACTGGCAAAGAATACCAGGGTATCTTTTTCAATCTGCTCATCTTTGAGAGTCTGCAATATAGAACCGACGGCATCATCAAGGGCGGCGATCATGGCATAATAAACCCGTTTGTTTTTGTCTTTAACATGACTGAATCGCTCTACATAATTTACAGGAGCCTGAAAGGGTGTATGGGGCGCATTAAAGGGAACATAGAGGAAGAAGGGGTTTTTCCGGTTTTTTTTAATAAACAGGTTTGCCTCTTCGGCAATACGGAAGGTCAGGTATTCCTTTTCATCGACTTCCTTACCATTTCGTCTAACGGCACAGGTACCTTCTCGCCCCTGCCCCCAGATATGGCGGCTTGCAAAATAGTCGTGACGGTGATTTACAATTCCCGGGTCATCAATGGGTGCATAAAGAGAAAAGGCCTCATAAAAGCCGTACTGTTCTTCAAATCCCCGGCTATTGGGCAGAAAAGGTTTCTCATGACCAAGGTGCCATTTACCCATGATAGCAGTTCGGTAACCGGTACCTTTCAGCAGGTCCCCAAGGGTTATCTCGCCTTCAGGAATCCCCTGGCGGCGAATATCTTCGGCACGGGGAGTAGCGTTCATGTAATCAGGCCGCCAGTCATGAGTAAAAATAATATGCTTTGCAACCAGCATTTCAAGACGGTTTCGTGGATACCGGCTCATGGGCTGCCGGTAGAAGCCGTAACGCTGCTGATATCTACCCGTGAGAAGAGATGCCCGGGAGGGACTGCAGACAGGAGCACTGCAGTAGGCTTCAGTAAAGGTTACTCCGCCAAATCCGATGCTGTCAATGTGAGGTGTCTTAACGTGACTTCCCCCGTAAAGAGAGATATCTGTTTTGCCAAGATCATCGGCGAGAAGGATAACGATGTTTGGAGTCTTCATCCTGCCTGCACTCCGCTGCCTTAAGGCTGAAAGATATTTTTCCTTATGATGAATTTTTTTTACATCTGCTTCGATTGCAAAACGCCGGTCACCAAGGGGCCAGAGCAGCCAGGCAAACAAAATAACAACTGGCAGAAAAATAAGAATTTTCTTCCTGGTCACGACCGGTCTTTTCATCTGCTTTTCCTTCCTTTTTTAAAACATGGAATAACTCAGTTTTAAAGTCTTGTCAAGTTTGATTAATAAATTAATTGAAGCTATATCTCGTTGATTAAACTTGACAGAACAATAATAAGTATCGATGGTACGTTTTATTAAGGGGGAAGTTTACAAACAGTGAAAAAGATGATACTTGGAGTCGGCAACCGGCTGAAATGTGATGACGGTGCGGGAAGTGTACTTGCCGACCGAATGGAAGGCACCCTGTGGCACGCGGTTGACGGTGCTGATATCCCGGAAAATTTTACCGGTATCGTTCGCCGGGAAAGACCTGATCTACTGGTAATTGTCGATGTTACTGATTTGCATGAAGCCCCGGGAACCTTCAGGCGTGTTCCCGTCACTGCCCTCTCTGATGAGACGGGATTTAATACCCATACGGGCCCCCTGACGGGGCTCATCTCGAGACTGGTTAACTATTCAAGGGAAATTGTTTTTATCGGCATTCAGCCCAGGACAGTAGAATTCGGGGAAGATCTCTCTCCTGAGGTGGCAGAGACGGTTGAGAGGCTTGTTCAAATTTTACTTTCAGGCTCACTGGATGAAATTCCCATGGCCGAGGGCTTTTGATGTTCCCTCTTAATATAATAATAGCCCCGGGGTTAAACCCGGGGCTATTATTATATTAAGAGGTTTCCGGCTCTTCTTCAGGCAGTTCATTGTCCCTTCTTTCCTTGATTCCGATAATCATGGAATCTCCATTACGATCAAAATCCGCCATCATGAACTCTTCGGTCATTCCGATGGCATCCTTTGGGCAGACATGAACACACTCAGAGCAAAAGGTACAGCGTGAGAGAGATATAACAATACGCTTTGATTTTTTTTCCTGAGCCATCACCGGGTAAAGTTCAATTGCCGCAGCAGGGCACACCCTTTCGCACATCCCGCAGCCAATGCAGCTTTCGTAATCAAAGGTCAACTTCCCGCGAAAACCTTCAGCCGTCGGAATCGGAGGGGTAATGACACCCTTTAACGCTTCAGAGACAGATTTAGGAACATACTTCACCGGGAATGTGTTGGTGGATTTTCTGGAGAAGAACTGCTCCAGGACCTGATATATGCTTCCAACCATTATACACTCCTCACTTTCATTATATTTTAGAGATCACTGGATCAAGATAAATCAGCAAAAACCCCATCAGACTTGTTACCGTAAGAATCAGCAGGAAAAGCTGAGCTACCTGGGAAATCTTCAGGCGCGCCATGGCAATTCGAATTGTTGTGACGGTGAAAAAATAAACCAGAATATGTTTAAAAAGGAAAAAAAACACATCCGCAGCTATGGTACAATCAATCCCCCCCAGTATCAGCCGGGTACCGGAAAGCTCAGCAACACCATGGGGAAAGAAAAGAATTACCATAAGAGATGTTATAGCCAATACCTTTACCGCCTCAGATAGATAGAAGAAGGCAAAGTACTTCCCTGAATACTCCGCCAGGAGACCTTCTGCAATCTCTGTTTCAGCTTCGGCCTGGTCAAAGGGAATCTTCGCAAGTTCTGCGGGAATAACGGCTATCATTACCAGGACAAGTAATATTCCCCCCATAATGCCGAGGGGGCCCATCCCCTCCCAGAGGGGATTACTTGTAATAGTTGCAAGATTAAAAGATGCCGCTTCAGGTGCAGATTTGGCCATCTTCCATGCAAAGGTGATAACGATTACTGCTATCGGAAGTTCTGTCGACATAAGAATAACCATTTCACGCTGAGCACCTACTGACGCATAAGGCGAACCGGAAGCAAATCCACCGGCAACCATCGCAATGGCGGGAATCATCAACAGGTATACAATCAAAATGAGATCACCTGATTTTATAAAACTGTGGTTCAGTCCGGCAAGATGCATAAAATAAGGAAGGATGATATAAATCAAAAGCACCACTGATGAAGCAAAAGAAAGAAGCGGCGCACCCTTAAAAATCCAGGGAACAGAATTCTCCGGAATAATGGTCTGTTTCATCATGAGCTTCTTCAGGTCCCAGTATGGCTGCCTTAATGGAGGTCCGATGCGGGACTGGTAATAGGCGGCCCCTTTCCGATCGATACCCTTAAAAAGAAGCCCGAGATAGATACTTATTATAAATATTGCGAGACACGAAAGTGCCAGTATAATCAGAGACTGCATGCTTTGCTCACCTCCCTGGTTTTTTCCACACTCATCTTGTGAAGGTCTGCTGATGTCAGAATAAAGTTATCACCATTCTGACGGGTAAAACTCATCCGGTCAGCACATGCGATACAGGGGTCTATTGAAGCGATAATAATAGGTATATCGGCAATCTCTGCGCCACTAAGCATTGGCACCCATGCCGGAGCGTTTGAATAAGTCGGGGCCTTCACCTTTATCAGAGCGGGTCCTTCCCGATTATCCATGAGATCATAGTGAGCTACTTCTCCACGGGGAGCCTCGTAACGTCCGATACCCTCCCCTTGAATCTTTTTAAGCTTGTTTATTATCTTTATCGAATTAGTTTCTGTTGCAATATCGCCTTCAGGCATATTCTCAAGGCAAAACTCTATTATTTCAACAGACTGAAGTATTTCAAGGGTCCTGACAACTATTCTGTCATAAACATCACCCACCGGTTCACGGCCAATATCCCGTGGACTGGCGGGTTTCAGCCACTTCATATCCGGATAGGCATTCACGGGATAATCAATTCGTACATCACGAGAAAGACCTGATGCCCGGGCGGTAGGCCCGACAGCACAGAGCTCAACAGCTTCTACATGGCTCAAAATTCCGACGCCTTCGCTTCGAAGCTGTACGCTCTTATCACCCATAAGAATTTCACTGACCCGGTTATACAGCGAACGATAATAATCAAGCACTTCGTGTACAATGGGAACCATCTCATCGGTAATATCTCTTCGCACGCCACCCAGAGTCAGCATTGCGTAGTTAACCCGGTTGCCCGTTATCACTTCAAGAAGATCCATAACTGTTTCACGAATATTCCAGGTATACATCCAGAGAGTATCAAAGCCTATCTCGTGCGCTGCGACCCCCGCCCAGAGAAGATGGGAATGAAGTCTTTCCAGTTCGCCCAGAATCGTTCGAATGTATTTAGCCCTTGGGGTTACTTCCAGTTCTGCCGCCTGCTCAATGGCGAGGCAGTAGGCCATGGGATGGGAGACTGAACAAATCCCGCATACCCGTTCGAGAAGATAAATCACTTCAATAAAATTTCGGCTCATTGCAATTTTTTCTATTCCCCGGTGGGTATAGCCGAAGTCTATGTCCGCCTTTACGACCTGTTCTCCGTCAACTTCAAAATTAAATCTTACCGGTTCCTTGAACGCCGGATGGGATGGTCCTATATTTAGTGGATAGGTCTGCTTCGTCTTCATTTACTTCCTCCCGGCACTTCTTCCTTTTTCCCATGGGGATTTGAAAAATTATTTCTCAGGGGGAAGTTATCATCCTCAAGATAATCGGGCGTATAGAGGCGGCGATCGTCAGGGGTATCCTCGAAATCAATCCCCAGCATTTCACGGGTCTCACGCTCCATAAAAAGGATACCGGGTATAATATCGGTAATCGTCCGGATTCTTAAATCATTCATGGGAAGGAAGACAGCAATTGTCAGGGTGAACTCTCTCATATATCCCGCGCCTGAATTGAGGGTAAAGGGATAGATAAGCTCAATACCATCATCATATTCCTTTGACGCCATGGGACAACATATATGGGGCTGCCCGTAGGTATTTTCCAATAAGTGAATTGCCCGGTGAAAAACCCGTCGAGTCATGGTAACCCAGAGGCCTCTCTGGAGCACCTTCTCATGGACCCCCTCTTCCCGGTCTAATATTCGTACGCCTGTTATATCTTCACCAAAGGCCTCTTTAAGACTTTTAGCTACTCCTTCAGGTGAATTCTTCATTGCTGATTCTCCAATGTTTCCAGTTTCTCCCACGCCTTTGCCACACCGTAGATAATTGCATCAGGTCGGGGAGGACAACCAGGTACATAAACGTCAACGGGTATATATGTATCAACCGGCCCCGCCATGGCATAGGAATCCTGAAAGACTCCCTTCGTCGCTCCACAGCCTCCAATTACCATAACAAGCTTCGGCTCGGGAACCTGTTCATACACGCGAAGCACCTGGTGACGTATTTTTTCTGTCATGGTACCGGTTACTAAAAGTATGTCCGCGTGACGGGGGGTCCCTACGAGTTTAATGCCAAAGCGTTCAGCATCATAGCGCGGCATGAGGGCCGCCAGTATTTCTATATCGCAGGCGTTGCAGGATCCGGCATTAAGATGAAAAGCCCATAGAGATTTCTTGAGATATTTAATCTGTTTCTTTTTCATTAAAGAAAGCCTCCGCTTACAAGGAGAAGACAAAGAGCCACAATGATAATCATCCATTTTAAATAATTATTAAGGTCTCCATCATGGTATTCTATCATTCTGGTATAAAATCCGCTTAATGCACGCCTGAAGCCCCAGTAAAGATTTGAAGACTGAACATTATAATCGATCTCTTCAACGTTACCTGAATTGAAAGGCTTAACCTGTGCGGTTTTTTCATTGTAATCTCTATTGAAGGAGAATCTTCCCCAGATAAAAATTAAAATCATAATTGCTGCTAAAATGATAACCAGGGCCAGGGGATTCCAGAAAATACCTGATGTAT
>CAZPEK010000202.1:0-7192 GCA_964585555.1 uncultured Leptospirales bacterium
CCTATAGCAACTCTTATCAAATGGTTCCCAGATAAACGAGGACTTGTGACAGGTCTTGCGGTTATGGGCTTTGGCGCTGGCGCTTTTTTCATGGGAAAAATAGCTCCTATAAACATAGCCAGCATGGGTCCAGCAAATACATTATTCATGTGGGGCGTCATCTTCCTTGTTCTTGTTACACTTTCAGCACAGTTTTACAAAAACCCACCCCAGGGATGGCTTCCTGATGGCTTTACACCCGTTGCCGGTTCAGGCAGTTCAGACGCTGACTCATTTGTATTTGCTGAAGCAAAAAGTACCCCTCAGTGGTGGATACTCTGGACAATGCTGTTTATTAATGTTTCAGCAGGTATCGGACTTATTTCACAGCTTTCTCCAATTGGTCAGGAACTGTATAAGTCTGTTGTTGACAAAGGAATTACCGGTCCAGAACTGGTAACTGTACTTGCAGCCGCGGGAGGAACTGTTATTGCCATATCTTCAATTTTCAATGGACTCGGACGATTAATCTGGGCATGGATTTCAGATACTATAGGCAGAAAAGCAGTTTTTACAATAATGTTTATTACTCAGGCTGCCCTATACATTCTAGTAGCATTGGGTGCAATCTCTAACTACTACCTTTTCATTGTAGTTGCCTGTTACCTGCTTGCCTGTTATGGCGGTGGTTTTGCCACAATGCCTGCCTTTGCAGCTGACAGTTTCGGACCTAAAGACATTGGTAAGGTATATGGCGTCATGCTTACCGCATGGGGCGCAGCCGGTGTTGTCGGACCTCTTATTTTTGCAAAAGTAAAAGAAGCAACAGGAAGTTTCGTTGTCGCTCTTTATATTGCAGCTGGAATGCTTATTGTAGGTTCTATACTTTCAATTACTTATAAAAAACCTGTAAAAGCAGCTTAAAACACAGCCATCCATGCCGTCTAAAACGACGGCATGGATGGATAATATTCTTGATAAAATAAATTCTTAAGGGAGCCACATATGTCTGACAAAAAATTAATCCTTACGATTGATGACGACCCGGACATCCTTGATTCAATAAAAGCAATTTTAACTGCAGAAGGATTCGATGTATTAACCGCTGCTACCGCAGATGAAGGACTGAAAGAAATAAAGACCTCCAAACCGGATCTGGTACTATGTGACATGATGATGGAACAGGTAGATACAGGAACAAAAATTGCCCAGGAAATTCGTTCTTTTAATAAAACGATCCCCGTTTACCTATTGAGCAGTATTGGAAATGCAACATCGTCAAATATTGATGTTGACAGCCTTGGGTTTAATGGAGTTATACAAAAACCTGTTAGCCCGGAATTACTGGTTAATATAATTAAAAAATCCTTAAAATTATAAATTCATTTTAACATAAAACGGCCATCCCGAACAAGGGAGGCCGTCAATTTTGAAAATTCAAATTTAAGTTATTATCAAGCCCTGCCCATCTTGATGTCAACTACTGGAGTTCCGTCTATTGCATCAAGGCCTTCCACAAATATTGCGGTGCCTTCAATTTTTACAAGTACCACATCCTGCACTGCAAGGCGGGAGAGACGGTCAGGTGTTCTTGATGCAAATACCCCCACCTTCTTTCCGTCAAGACCGCGGCGGAAAACAGATTTCACCGGCCTGGCTTCATGGAGATAGTAAATAATCGTAAGCGTTTTTTCTTCTTCCAGCTTGTACATAAAGGCTTTCTGGGATTCAAAGAGTTCAATCACTGACTCAGAACTTTTATTCTTTATGCCGAATCTAAAACTTGAACGCCTTTGAGTATTCCTGATCCTGCCAATTGGATAGAGGGCAAAGGGTTTGATATTTCCATACATGCAGGTATTGCATATGCTTTCACCGTCAACAGTGCTGAAATTATTTTCATCTATACTGCTGCCGCATTTTGAGCAAAATAGTTTCATTAAATAACTTCCTTAACTCTTCCACCTGTTAGCTTCCCATACAGTTAATACATATTCCAGAAAGGAAGTTAAAGATTGCGGAAAGAGTATTCTTTTTTCTGATAAAGGACATACTCCTTGTCAAGAAAATTAAAAAACTCTTGCATATTTGGGACAATCTATGACTATATTAGCGTCTCGTCATTTTTAATTATAAAGAATTTTTTTTTAAACAGGACTAAATCATTTTTAAGTCACCCTGGCATATCAAAAAATGAAAGAGGTGCATCATGCAAAAGACCAGCCGAAGCATTGCTGTTGCAGTATTCTTTTTATCAATCATGCTGCTCATTTCATGTAAAACCATAAAATTTATTCCCGAAAACCTGAAATTCAATCCCAAAAGGCACTCCCATATCCGAACCATGACGCTTCACATGCTTTTTATTGACCGGGTCAATGGGAAAAAATTAAAATACTCACGTACTAAAAGAATTTACGATGTTAAAACCTATGCCGGCATGAAAACCATTGATGTCATCTACAGCGGGGGAACCGGCTGGGTTAACCGGCAAAACCTTCGCCCGGGACGGTATCGCATCTGGGTCTACAAAAAACAAAAAAAGATAATACGCTTCAGAGCCCTGCCGGGGCGCTGTCATTTTATTCAGTATATCGCTCATCCGAAAGGGCCCATGACCGTCTGGCAGGAGAGCCATGACTATATCAGTCACCTGAGAAAAAAACCTGTTTATAAAAGGGACTTAAGCAAAAACCGTACCATGAAGGTATCACGGACAGTCAGGGGCTCCCTTCCTTACATAAAAAAGCGCTTTCTCAATGAACTCATGCTCCAGGAATACCTCGGTACTTTTATTTCAAGCTGGTCGATTACTCTCATGTTTCAGCCGAAAGGCAACATCATAACGGTAAACCGTCCCGGCATTGGCGAGGATCGCCTCGATAACTGGGTGACAGGCCGTTTCAAGTTTCAAAGTGCCGGCAGAAATAGCACCAGGATTACCATGTACGTAAAGCAAAATTTTCATGCGAAGTTCCCAAACTTTATGAAACAGGTCTTTGCCCGTTTTGATCCATCGTACCGGGTCAATACATTGAAGTGATTAAAAGAAAGAAGGTTTTATCATGAAAAAGATACTCATCACCGGCGTGAGCGGCTACCTGGGGCATCGGCTGGCAGTAGAATTACTCAAGCAAAAAGATATCTCCCTGGTCTGGGGCATTGATATCAGGAAACCCGACAATCCCCCTGAAGGCCTTCATTTTACCCCGATGGATATCCGCAGTACTGATATTAAAGACCTGATACTCGAACATAAAATAGATACCATCTTCCACCTTGCCTTTATTGTACAGCCCATTCATGACACAAAACTGATGCATGACGTCGATTATAACGGGAGCCTGAACATTTTAACAAAGGCGAAAGATCAAACAGGTCATAATAACCAGTTCCACCCTGGCATACGGGGCTCATAAAGACAACCCTCCCCTCCTTTCTGAAGAGATGACTCTTCGGGGCAATAAGACCTACCCCTATGGCTACAATAAGCGGATTGCCGATGAGATGATACAGGCATTTGCCAAAGAAAACCCTGAACTGATTATTACGACCTTAAGGCCATGCACGGTCTTTGGGCCACAGGTGAACAACTATGTCTCACGGATGCTTTTCCGGCGACTGACCATTGGCATTATGGGTTCAGACCCGGAGGTGCAGTTCATCCATGAAGATGATATGGTCATCGCCTTACTTCTTGCCATGGAAAAAGAAAAAGCAGGGATCTTTAATATTGCAGGAGACAAGACCATAACCACACGGGAGATTGCAAAGATCATCGGTACTGTAGTTGTTCCCCTTCCCGCCTTTCTCGTGTATCCGTTGCTGGAGCTCCTCTGGAAACTTCATTGCCCGGGCATTGAGGTAAACCGGGGCTACCTCAACTATGTCCGCTTCCCCTTTATCGCCGATAACAGCAGGGCAAAGGAGGAGCTTGATTTTCACCCCCGATATGATTCCCTTGCAACGCTTAAAGAGACTATCAAAAAAGCTTTCTAAACCGTAACCCTTCCCCCTTCTATAGCCCGGGGTTAAAACCCCGTGCTATAGAAGACCTTTCACTTCCTCACCCAAAAAAACTGTAACACCACTATTTTAGTATTGTCAAAAGAAATTAGTTGACACTAACAATGTCATCATTACTGTGTCACAACAGAATGTAAACTGTATGGGGCTGTCCTTGTGCTGCTCATGGATTTTAAGCACAAAATAAAATTATGAATCTTGCAGAATTAAAAAACGGCGATAAGGCCATTATAATAAAAGTCCGGGGACGAGGGGCCTTTCGCAAGCGTATCATGGAAATGGGCTTTGTCCGGGGCAAAGAAATCGAAGTCATCAAAAACGCCCCGCTCCGTGACCCCATCGAATATAAACTCATGGATTACAATGTTTCCCTGAGACGCAGTGAGGCAACTCATATTATGGTTACGCCTCTTTCTGAAACCAGCCCCGGGAGCATTGAAAAAACACCCCGGCATATCGACGGTGGCCCCTTCCACCACGGGCATCCGCCGGGGATGGGAAATAGCTTCAGGCTTTCTCCTCGCTCGAAAGAACAGATAAGACAACCCGGCATGTTTCCTGGCCGGGGGCGGCGCCGAAAGTTTATGGCCCGGCATCAGCTCCTGGACAGCAGTGGTCTCCCCATGCTCCAGCCCCATGAAACCGATGAAAAGACCATACATATTGCACTGGTGGGAAATCCCAACTGTGGCAAGACCACCCTCTTTAATCATCTTGCGGGGGCAAAAGAACGGGTCGGCAACTACAGCGGCGTTACTGTTGGCGCGAAACAGGCGTCTTTTCAGCATGGAGACTACACCTTCAATATCGTTGACCTGCCCGGCACCTACAGCATCACTGAATACACCCCTGAAGAACTCTTTGTCCGCCGGCATATTCTTGAAAACACCCCCGACGTGGTAATCAATGTTGTTGATGCCTCGAACCTTGAGCGTAACCTCTACCTGACCACCCAGCTCATCGACATGGACATCAAGGTGGTTGTGGCCCTTAACATTTATGATGAGCTGACCCGCAAGGGCGATACTTTTGATTTTGAGACCCTGGGAAAAATGATCGGTATTCCCTTTGTGCCCACTGTCTCGTCAAAGGGCCTCGGCACAGATGACCTTATTGAAAAGGTGAAGGAAGTGTACGAAGATCGAGACGAAACCCTCAGACATATTCATATAAACTACGGTCACGAAATTGAACGCTCCATTGAGGCCATACAGAAAGAAATCAAAACTGAAGATAACTACGCATTAACTGATATGGTTTCTTCCCGATTTCTCGCCATTAAACTTCTTGAAAAGGACCGCCCGGCGGAAGAAAGAATTTTTGAACAGTGCCAGAATCGCACAAAAATTTTTCATGAGGCCACCGAAGAAATTCTTCGCCTTGAATCTCTACTGAAAGAAGACACTGAATCGATTATGGCCGACGCGAAGTATGCCTTTATCTCAGGGGCCCTTCATGAAACCCTTATACGAGCAAAACGCCCGGCGCGCACAACCAGTGAAAAAATAGACCTGGTGGTTACTCATGCCTGGCTGGGCATCCCGCTTTTTATTCTTTTCATGTGGCTCACCTTTCAGCTGACCTTTTCCCTTGGCGCATACCCGATGAACTGGATAGACCAGGGTATGTCCTGGATCGCATCAACCATTTCCACTATTATGGCCCCGGGGCTTCTGAAAGACCTGCTGGCCAATGGAATCATCGCGGGCATCGGCGGAGTTATTATTTTTCTTCCCAACATACTTATTCTTTTCTTTCTTATTTCATTTATGGAAGACACGGGATACATGGCCCGGGCGGCATTCATCATGGACAAGGCGATGCACCGTATCGGACTCCACGGGAAATCCTTCATCCCCATGCTGATGGGCTTCGGATGCAATGTTCCCGCCATCATGGCGACCCGTACAATTGAAAGCCGCAACGACCGTCTCCTGACCATGCTGATTACCCCCTTTATGTCATGCTCTGCCCGCCTTCCCGTCTATGTTCTTTTTATCAGCGCCTTCTTTGCCCAATCAGCGGGGACAATGCTTTTTGTCATTTACCTGACCGGGGTTCTGGTTGCCGGCCTTTCGGGCATCCTTCTGAAAAAAACTATTTTTCGCGCCGAGGAGGTTCCCTTTGTCATGGAACTTCCCCCGTACCGAAAACCCCAGCTTAAAACAATAACAAAGCACATGTGGGAAAAGGCTGTCGAGTACCTGAAAAAAATCGGCGGGGTTATACTGGTTGCCTCAATTCTAATCTGGGCCTTGGGAAAATTCCCCCTCCAGCCAGAGCTTGATGCATCATACAGCCAGAGGAGAACGGCCATTGAGGCACAGTACAAAAAAAAGATTACTGAAATAAACAAAGAAAAAAATATCAGAAAGGAAGGTTCTGCAGCGGCACTGCAAAATGAAAAGAATACCCTCCTCTATGAGTTACGACTTGCTCATAAACAGGAGTACCTGCAAAATTCCTGTATCGGCGGCATTGGGTCTTTCTTCGAACCGGTCATGCGGCCCCTCGGTTTTGACTGGAAGATGACCGTCAGCGTTATCACCGGGCTTGCAGCAAAAGAAGTGGTTGTAGGAACCATGGGAGTTCTCTATCAGGCGGGGAATGATGAATCGGGTCAAAGCGTCAGTCTCACCAGACGCCTTCAGGGACAGGTTTACGAGGCAGGTACATCAAAGGGGAAAAAGGTTTTTACTCCCCTTGTTGCCTTTGTCTTTATACTTTTCATTCTTCTCTATTTCCCCTGTATCGCGGTTCTTGCAACGATTCGTCGGGAATCAGGAAGCTGGAAATGGGCGGCTTTTTCTGCCTTTTACTCAACTTCCGTCGCATGGCTTGTAACTTTTTTTGTCTACCGTATCGGATTATATATAGCAGGATAATAATATGATTCAAACAATAGCAGCCATAGTAATTACCGCCATTGCATTCATCATCGCCCTGAGAGGTATTTTAAAATTTTTCAGATCACCCGAAAAAATCGGCTGTTCCCCTGAAAAATGCGCCAGCTGTTCCAAGAACAATGGAGCCTGTCAACCCCCTGATAATGGGGGAATTCCCCATGAAAAAAATATGCCTTTTCCCAACCAAAAATAATCCTTTCATCTATTGAACAATTTCCCTTAAAAACCTATATTAAGAGAGTAAATTTCTTAAGTTTAGTTTTACCCTGATTTTTTATTTT
>CAZPEK010000203.1:0-7171 GCA_964585555.1 uncultured Leptospirales bacterium
ACACCTGTCAGCCTGAAGCGATTCGTTGGCAATTTTCAGTGATTGAATAATGTTATAAATTTCTTTATTATGCGCCGGAGTGATAATAAGAACCGGGCAGGCGAGCACTGATGCAATCCTGGAGTTAATATCCATTTCAAAGGTCGAAGTATGAATATTAAAATCAGTGCCGTCACAGAGTACAAAATCATAATGCTCTTCAAGATTTTTATACTGCTTAACTATTCCTTCGAGAAAATCATCGTAATTGCCTGATGATACAAGCTTTTCTGCTTCATCAAAGGTATAGGCATACATCTGTTCATTGGGAATATCAAGGTTGAACTGGGATTTAAAGAGGGAAAAATTATCATCGATACTTTGAGTATCTGATACATGAATAATCGGTTTAAAGTATGCAACTTTTTCAATTTTACGCAGTAAAAATTCAAGTAATCCCAGGGTCACTATCTTTTTGTGGGAATCTCCGTCAGTAGTAGTCAGATAAAGATTATTTGCCATATTTTAGGCTCCGGCCTGTGATTTGTTAGTTTTACGCTCAGGTTTAACCTAATAAGCCTGAGATGATAGAGCAATAGGTTCAGCGATAATTTGTCCGTAGTAGTAATTCTTTTTTTTTTATAGTGGAATCCCCCATAAGAGGAGTAATAAATTATTGCCTTATTATACAGGATATGCTTTTATGAAACAATAATAAAATCAAAAAGATACATTAAAGCCTGCAAATTGAGGCCTGTACACTCATTTGAAGAATAAACGTTGATTATAAATAAAAAACATAACGTGAAAACCTCTATAAGAATATTTTTGGTTTCTTTCCTGTTTTTGCTTTTTTATACTATACCGGCTCATGCAGTACTCTGGAACTGGCAGCTTGACAAAAAAGGAAAACATGAAGCTTCCCTGGAGCTGGATCCGTATTATTCATGCCTGTATTATACCTTTGCCTTTACAAAGGAGCCGATTCCCCAGGAAACAGTTAAACATGAAGCTCTATATTATTGGCATATGTTAAAAAATATTTACCTTCCTCGATATGTCCTTATTGAAACAAGTGCATATCCTCTTCCAATCTCCGGTGTTTACATAAAAAAGTATGCCACAGATTTTTACAATAAAGCTGAAATTTCCCATGGACTTAATGTTATTAAGGCGGTAACAGAAAACTTCCCTGAACCATATGCTGTTTCATTGTTTCTCGGCAATGTTTCTAATTTTGTTTCCGGTGAAGAAAAAAAAGTCGTCGGTAAGGGATACAGTGGTCTTCTTTTCAGTTTTGGTGAGCGTCATATTGTTGATAACATTATGGTTCATGACTGGTGGTTTGAAACTGAAATTAAACTAAAGGGTTCAGATCTCAGAGAGCGGCATAAGCTGAGTTGGAGTTATGGGGTCGGGATGAAATTTCATTTTAATCCTGAAATAAGGGATATAATATACCTGTCAATAAAGCGTAATCGTATAGATTATAAAAAAGGCAAATTAAATGCTTTTCTTGGATTTTTTGTTTACGACAGTACCCAGGAATTTAAAATGAATTTTGATTTAAGGGAATGCTATAAAGGAAAGATAACCATGCTTTCTTTTCTGTTTGGGAAAAACTTTCCCATAGGAAAAGGCACAGTGACCCTTTCCCTTGGTCTTGGTGTGCTCTATAACTTTAAAAGTGGCTATTCAGGTACGCTCAAGAAAGACATCGACCGTCCATGGAGTATTCTTGTCAGGCCTAATCTGACCTTGAAATTTTAAGAATGATAGTGCCAGCTGGGTAAAAGTGCTCAAAAGGATAAAGATTAAGTATGAAGTTCAAAGATAATAAAGATTTTATTATAGTTTTTCCGGAAGGTCGCCTCGATCTGAATACCTCGCAGGTTCTTAAAAAAGATCTGATTAAAATAGTTGATGAAGAAAGAAGGCATCTCTTAATTAACTTTCGTAACATAGAATATCTTCACAGTTCAGGAATACGTCTTATCCTTATTCTCCATAACCGGCTGCTGGAACAGGGAAATCGGTTAATGCTTTGTGAAATAAATGCCTCAGTGGAAAAAATAATTGATTTCGTTGATTTACGGGGAATTGTAAAAATGTTCAAGAACGAGGATGAAACTGCCCAGTTTATTAAGTCTCTATAAAGCTTATACTTTGTCAAACAGATATTGTTTAAGGTCACTTTGAAAAAGTATGAAAAAAGGAAGTATTTCTGTTAAAAAGAAATGAAATAAATAATAATACCCAAAAAAGACACTATGGTGAAAAACGTCAGGGTTCCGCTGTAGCGGTCAGCTTTTCGCTTCATGCGCATGGAATTCAAGTAGAGTCCAAAAAGACATAATCCGAGTTGAAGAAGCAAAAGAATAAAAGCAAAACTGACAAGGTTTGAATCCCATGATCCGCCAACCGGGCTGCGGCTGAAGCGGTCAAACATGGTTTCCATTCTTGGTTTTGCCATCGAAACCATTATAAAGATTATAAGAATAATAATCCAGGATCCTCCGGAAATCCAGTTAATTACCTGGACTATTGTATCGGGACCGCGTCTTCTGTTTTTAATTTTTCCAGCCATATCATTAAATCCATTGAAGCAAAGTATTGATTTTATTTGTATTTATACATATGACAGTACCGTGTATATTTTTTCAAGAAAATATTTTAAGAAAGAGCGTTAATTTGTTAAATTCTACCCATGGGAGGCGGCACAGGATATTAAGGTATTTAAGTCTTACCAGATGTTAAACAATGAAAAACACTTGATTCTGCCGGTATAATAATGATGATACGTCATATTCTTGATATCCCTCTAGAGGAAAAAAATGTCTGAAATCAGTGAACTGTCAGAAATCCTTTCCCGGTTGAAAAACAGTGAAGAGATCGAAATGTTTCTTCATGAACTTCTTACGGAATCTGAGAGAAAAGATCTATCTCTTCGCTGGAAATTAATGGATAAGCTCTTTAGCGGGGTTCCTCAAAGGAAAATTGCATCAGAACTTGGTATCAGCCTTTGCAAAATAACAAGGGGATCAAAAATTTTAAAAGAAAATAATTCTGTAGCGAGAAAAATACTGGAAGCAAGAGACTGATTTCACTACAGGTTTTTTTTCATAGAAAGAGCTTTTTCGTTGTTATGATCAATATTTAGAATTCGATCAAGAAGTCGGTCACCTTCCATGTAATTTTTCAGCTCTAACTGGACCTGTGCCAGATCAGTGAGCCAGCGAATATTACCTGGTGAGCGGAGCACAAGCCTTTCGAGAAACAAACGGGCCTTCTCAAGCTGACCGGCATCTCTAAAGCAGAGGGACGCTCGATGCATCATTTCCTGATCATATGGTTTTATCTCACAGTAGACAAGAAAATAAAGGAGGGCTTCATCGCACATACCCTTAGACATTATGAAATTAAGAATATCCTTAAGGAGAGAAGGGTTATCAGGAAACTGACTGCTCAGAGCTGAAATTTTATTAATAATTTCCTGCTGGTCTGAAAGTTTTTTAATTGAATTTAATTCTTTTACAAGGATTTTTTCTGTCAGCTTTTTTGGGGATGAATGGGGGGCTTTTTTCTTTATACGAATAAAGGACGCATCATCTGTTAAGTCACCACAGTTTTTAATAGATATTAGAATGTTTTCAAGATTCCCTTTACCGGCTTCAACATTTTGAAGAAAAAGGTTTTCGTCTTCATTGATTTTGTTATCATTTTTAAGAATAATATCATCCCGTCCGTCTGAAGCAGAAATTATTACGTCATTATCTTCAAGCTGAAAGGTATTTACCTGTAAAGTATCCATCTCCTGGGTAACGCCTATTTTCCTTAATTCACCCTCAGTGTGGATAAATGATGCTTTACCATTACGATACAGAACAAGATCAGGATGCTCTGCATTGAGAAAACAGACGAAACCGGTATCGTCATCAATAAGGCCTATAACGGCAGATAGAAGCATTGACCCGTCAAAACTTTCAAAAACCCCCTGTATTTCATTAAAGGTATCACGCAGCCATATTTCAGGGTAGGTATCCTGTTCAAGGGAACTGAGGCGGACACGGTTAATAATAGACTGCAGCACAGCACCATATACAAGAGCACCGCCTGCTCCCTGCATTGATTTGCCCATAGCATCGGCGTTGGAGAAAAAAGTATAACGTTTTCCCGAAAGGGGTATCGAATGGGCCAGGGATAGATCTCCTCCCAGGGACCGATTCCATTGTCTAAAGGTAAATTCTTTTTTTTGTTTAACTTCTATGTCTATTTCAAGTAATGGGCTGGTAGATTTGTCATACACAAAAGGTTCAAGAAGGAGGGAAGTCAAAAAATAATCTCCATCCTGTAGGGATTTCAATTCTTCAACTTTCTTTAAGGAATCCTGCAGCTGATGCTGGGTAGTTTTTAAATCACTAATATCTTCTCCCATGCATTGATATTCAATGATTTCGTCCTCATCATCAAAAATGCCTTCAATAGTCCAGAACTGCCAGTTATTAATTTTCTTTCCAAATCCCTTTTGTTCAAAAGAAACAACCGGGAGATTTTTGTTTATACTGGCTATTTTATTAAAAAATTCTTTTTTTTCTGAATCATTTACAATAGTTGATATATTTTCTCCCAGCAGTTCATAGCGGTTGATCTCAAAATATTTGCAAAAACCATCATTCATGAAAGTTATCATTTTTTCATCATCATTAAAAAAACGCATAATCAGGATAGGAGAATTTTCAATAAGACCGCGATAACGTCTTTCTCTCAGTTCAAGGGCCTGACGGGCCTGTTTTTTCTCAATTAAAAGGCGGTATTTTTCAATTGAGTTGGTAATGCTTCTTCTTAATATTTCCTGGATATTTTTTTCATGAAGAATTGTTTTTGAAAAATAATCAGTAGCCCCTTCCTTGATGAGCCTTGCGGCAACAGTGTCATCAGTCTGGTTAGTTAAAACGATTACCGGAATATAGACTTTTTCAGAACGAAGTTTTTGTAAAATGGTAAGACCATCATCATCGGCCAATAAGTAGTCGAGGAGAATACAATCAATTGTATTATTGGAGATAATTTTACGAACGGTTTCCAGGTCTTCAGCTTCATGAGAAATAGAATCTGGAATTGATTTTTTTAAAATCCTCTTTATCAAAATCCTTGTGGTAGCGTCATCCTCAATAATAAGGATCTGCGGGCGATTTTTTGATGATAAGTTTTTAGATTTTTCCATAATGATCTACTCGTTCTTCACTGCTGTTATTTTTATTATGAACCGAAATAATATACTGGTCAAGAATTATATCCCCTTATTCTGAATATACCGATAAAATTCTAATTGCACTCAGCATCTTTCAGTGAGATAATCATTGTAAGGTGATATAATGAGCTTAAACCTGATTATTGGACATTCAAGCATGGACCCTGACTGCATCGCTTCAATGGTAATTGGAAGATACATTTATCCTGACCACGTCCCGGTTCTCAGCAGATTTCTTCATCCAGCTGCAAAAAACATTGTAAATCTTTTTGAGAAAGAACTTTCCTTTATAAGTATCAGTGAATTGAAGGGAAAGGAAGTTTCCAGCCTGGTTATCATGGATACGAGAAAATATGACCGGGTAAAGGAATTCCTGAAAGAAATAGATACACTTCCCCCCCGGATAATTGTCTACGATCATCACAGAAATGAGAAATGTGATATTGAAGGAAGTGAACTGAAAGAATATGAATGCGGCGCCAATGTGACATCCCTGGTTATTCTCTGCAAAGAAAGGAAGATTACTATTTCTCCTACCGATGCGACAATTGCCCTGGCCGGGATTTATGCTGATACAGGTTATTTTAAACACAGTGGTACAAACAGGGAAGATTTTGCTGCTGCCGCATATCTTCTTGACCAGGGAGCGTCTATTCCCCTGATTGGCAAAATTCTCAAGCCCATTCAAGACGATTCGCAAATTGATGTTTTTCATGAAATGGTCAAACAAATGGTGTACCAGGAAATCAATGGACACTTTCTCATTGTGACATATCTCGTTTTGCCTGAGCAGGTAGGGGGACTTGCGGCGGTAGTCGAAAAGCTGGCAGAAGTCGAAAGTCCTGATGCGCTTTTTGCTGTTTTTAATTTTCATGATTCGGGAAATAACCTGATTGTCAGCAGAAGTACCAAAAAGAGAATTCAAGTAAATGAGATAATGCAGGAATTCGGGGGAGGCGGTCACGGGCAGGCTGCTTCCGCACTGGTAAAGAAACGTTCAGGCCGTGAAGTCCTCCAGGAACTTCTTGTTATAGTGAAAAAAACACTCCATCCCGCGGTCACGGCAAAAACAATTATGACACAAAATCCTTCAGTTTTAGAAGAAAAAATGAGTCTCCTTGATGCATCTAAATTTCTTGAAAGAGTTAACCGCAGCGGCGCGCCGGTAGTTGACAGCACCGGCGATCTTAAGGGATTTATCACTCTAAAAGATATTATGAAAGGAAGAAAAAATGAAAATATGCATGCTCCGGTTAAGGCATATATGCGGAAAAAATGTATACAATGTGAACCCGATACGGTGATCAGAGAGGTAGAACAGCTTCTATATAAAAATAATATTGGCCATCTTCCAGTCGTATCTAATGGAATACTTCAGGGTATTATTACCAGAACAGATGTACTTAATTTTTTGAAGTCCCTTTGATATGTATGTACAACTGAGAGGCCCATTTTCTTTTCTTGACATGGAAACTTTTTCAGTATGTAATCTTTTTATAATTTATCTTAATTTATAATCAAAGGAAGGAGCATCATGGCTATTATTACAGAAAAAATCAGAGAGAATGCCGACGCGTGTAAGGATTACGTTGAGCGTGTCCTGAGAGACGCGGATAAAGATGGAGTTATGATGAATGAACTTCAGGGCTTGCTAAAGACGATCGTTAATGTTGCACCAGGACGGAAGGACTTTGAAAAAGTCTATGGCGAGAAGCCTTATGATTATTTTGCCAAAAAACTGGAAAATTTTAAATAAACAAGAGAGTTGGAGTATGGCCCTGGGGCCACATTTTTCTTAGACAGCAAGAGGCTGTCTCAAATGAGGGCACATGGTTTTAGGAATACACAAGTATACATCAACTTCATGAGCCCCCGGCTTAAGTGGTCTGAAATTGTACCGGTGCTACCGTTTCGCCACCCCCGAAGGGGGTTTATAAGCTT
>CAZPEK010000204.1:0-5211 GCA_964585555.1 uncultured Leptospirales bacterium
TTCTGTTTTCGTCCTGTCTGGTTAACGGGTATGGGGCTTTTTCACAGGTCCCCTGCCCTGGCCGGTTCGTTGTTGTCATGACAGCCGCATCTTGAAATCCTGGTACCCGAAGGTCCGGACCCGTTCCAGACGGTCAGTTCTGGGCTCGTAAAGGGAGATGGAGGGAAGCCTTATGCCGTTGAAGGTGTTGGTCTTGACCATGGAGTAGATGGCCATGTCCGTGAACACCAGGCGGGACCCGATTTCAAGGGGGCTGTCAAAGCTGTACTCCCCGATTACATCCCCGGCAAGGCAGGAAAGCCCGGCCAGTCGATAGGTGTGTTTTTTTTCTCCGGGTTCTCCGCTGCCCGTCACATGGGGCCGGTAGGGCATCTCCAGGACATCGGGCATATGGGTTGCAGCTGATGTGTCAAGGATTGCGATATCCATTTCATTGTGTATAACATCAAGTACTGATGCTACCAGCACACCGGCATTAAGGGCAACTGCTTCACCCGGTTCGAGGTAAATGGTTCCTTTGTGACGTTCTCTGAACTCATTTATCGTATCGATAAGAAGCTGAGTGTTGTAATCTTCCCGGGTAATATGATGCCCTCCTCCAAAATTAAACCAATGCATTCTTGAAAGATATGAGGCAAACTTCTCCTCGAAGGCCTGCAGGGTCTTTCGCATCGGTTCGGCATTCTGCTCACAGAGAGTATGAAAATGCAGCCCGTCAACCAGTGCCAGGTCCCGGCCTTTAAAGTCTACTGCCCTGATCCCGAGACGCGATGCGGGAGCACAGGGATCATACAGAGGCACCGGAGCCTCGGAGTATTCCGGGTTTACCCGCAGACCGATGCTGACCCCCGCCTGGCTCATGGCGGGGGCAAAACGCTCCAGTTGGGAAAAAGAATTAAAAGAAATATGATCGGTGAAGGAAGTTAAGGCAATGGCCTCCCCTTCGCTTAATGCGGCAGCGTAGGTATGAACTTCCCCCCCAAACTCTTCTTTGCCAAGACGTGCTTCATTAAGAGAACTGGCGCATGTCCCCTGAAGATACTTCATAATCAGAGATGAAAAGCTGAACATGGCAAATCCCTTTAATGCAAGAAGAATCTTTGCTCCCGTTGCTTCTCCAACGGCATGCAGTTTCTTCAAATTGTCTTCGAGGGAATCCTCGAAGACAATAAAAGCTGGTGTTGCCACCCTGTTCAAATCTAATTTTAAAGGTGCACTTGTTTCCATGGCAGCCCGTGAATATTCAATTTTTCCATAAAGGGATCGGGATCAAACTGCTCCATATTAAAAACACCTTCACCTCGCCATGCACCGGTCAGCATCATCATTGCACCAATCATTGCAGGAACACCGGTAGTATAGGAAATTGCCTGTGATCCGACTTCCTCGAAGGCGGCTTCATGGTCACAGATATTGTATATGTAATATTCTTTCTTTTCACCTGCACGGGTTCCCTTTACAACACAGCCGATACAGGTCTTTCCTTTAGTACGTTCTCCAAGCGATGACGGATCAGGGAGAACAGCCTTAAGAAACTGAAGAGGAACGATTTCCTGGCCGTTATAGGTTATCGGATCGATACGTGTCATCCCAACATTCTGAAGGACTTCGAGATGCTTAAGGTAGTTATCAGAAAAGGTCATCCAGAATCTTCCCTTTTTGATGGTTGGATAAAACTTAACAAGTGATTCCAGTTCTTCATGATACAGAAGATAGATTTTTTTCTCACCTATACCTTCTGGGAAATTATATACTTCACTAATGGACATGGGATCAACTTCCACCCATTCATCATTTTCCCAGTATTTTCCCCGTTGCGTAACTTCCCGTATATTAATTTCTGGATTAAAATTGGTAGCAAAGGGGTAACCGTGGTCTCCCGCATTACAGTCAATAATATCCAATTCATGAATTTCATCAAAATGATGTTTTGCCGCATAAGCGGTAAAAACATTAGTTACTCCAGGATCAAAACCGCTTCCAAGAAGTGCCATGATCCCCTTTTTCTTAAAACGTTCATGGTATTCCCACTGCCATTTGTAACAGAACTTCGCTTCATCCTTCGGCTCATAGTTTGCCGTATCCAGATAGTCGACTCCTGTTTCGAGGCACGCGTCCATTATTGGCAAATCCTGATAAGGAAGCGCCACATTAAGAACCAGATCTGGCTTGAATGATTCTATCAGTGAAATGGTTTCGCGGACATTATCAGCATCAACCTGAGCTGTCTCAATTTTTTGAGGAAGCTGGGATGCTATACGGTCACACTTCTCCTTAGTCCTGCTGGCCAGCATAATCTCTTCAAAAACCTCCGGCACCTGGGCACATTTGTGAGTTACAACCTGCCCGACTCCCCCGGCACCGATAATAAGTATCTTTTTCCCCATCATCGGCCTCCTTTATTTTTCAAAATAGGTATAGCCGTTAAGACTATCCTCAAAATCTTTCATTATTTTTTTTCTTTCAGCTGCAGTAATACTTCCGTTTCGAACCGCCTTTTCTGCCTTTTTTCTGAAACGCTCTATCAGGTCACGGGGATTATATTCAACATAAGAGAGGACATCCGCAATAGAGTCGCCTTCCATTTCCCTGACAAAATCATAATTCCCATCTTCACTGATCCTGACACTTACCACATTAGTATCTCCCATAAGATTATGCAGATCTCCAAGTGTTTCCTGATAGGCACCCACAAGAAACACTCCCAGGTAATAATCATCTCCATTTTTCAGTTCATGGAGAGACAGGGTATCCTCTGAACCATTGACACCAATGAACCTGTCTATCTTACCGTCACAGTCACAGGTAATATCAGCTATGATAGCATTGCGTTCAGGTTCTTCATCAAGGCGATGCAAAGGCATCATAGGGAAAAGATGTTCAATGGCCCATGCGTCAGGGAGTGACTGAAAAACGCTGAAGTTGCCATAATAGATATCCGCAATAGCGGAATCAATACGAGCCAGAGCCGGGGGTATTTTTTTTCCTCGATTTTTTTCGCGAGAAATATCATTGATTATATACCAGAAAATTTCTTCCGCCATAGACCTTTCTCTGAGAGAGATTTTGCCGTGACGAAAAACCTCTCTTACTTCATCCCGGTAATAAAGGGCATCATTAAAGCACTCCTGAATATTGCGGGAATTTATATTTTTCGCCACATCAAGAAGATTCTGGATAACTTCATGGGAATCTTCCGGGATCGTTTCAGGAAGGGAGTTTACTTCAAATCGTGTTTCATCGAGGATATTAAATATCAGGATAGAATAGTAGGCGACCGTTACTCTTCCCGATTCAGTAACAACTGTGGGGTGTGCAATGTTGCGGTCACCTAAAACCGACATGATGACCTCTATAATATCCGAACAGTATTCCTGTATTGAATAGTTCATACTATTTGCGTAGTTTGTCTTGGAGCCGTCATAGTCTACTGCCAGTCCTCCCCCAAGATCCAGGAACCCCATAGCAGCCCCTTCTTCTACAAGTTCAGCATAGACGCGGCAGGCCTCTGAAACTGCGGTTCGGATATCCCTGATATTGGGGATCTGGCTACCGAGGTGATAGTGAAGCAGCTTCAGACTGTCCAGCATTCCTTTATCTTTCAGTTGGTCCACTACATTGATGAGTTGAGTTGTATTGAGTCCAAAGATGCTTCGATCTCCTCCTGATTCAGTCCAGTGTCCTCCCGCCTGAACGGCTATCTTCAATCGCACACCAATCAGGGGGATCACTCCCAGTTCCTTTGAACGTTCCAATATCAATTCCAACTCACTGGGCATTTCCAAAACGAAGAAACAGCTGATACCGAGCTTTATGGCCTGCAGCCCCAGATCGACAAACTCCTTATCTTTATACCCGTTACAGATGATAAGGCTTTGTTCATCTTTCGTCATTGCCAGAGCGGCAATCAGTTCAGCTTTGCTCCCCGCTTCAAGACCATGGTGAAAACGCGAGCCAAATTCTGTAATTTCATCAATAACCTGCTGTTGCTGGTTGACTTTAATTGGATAGACACCCCGATACTTTCCCTTATACTCGAAAGATTTAATGGCGTCATTGAAGCTGTTATTGAGATTGCAGAGCTGGGCATCCAGTAGATTTTCCAGGCGCAGCAATACCGGCATTTCCAGCCCCCGGTCTTCAACACCCCGTATGATTTCAGGAATACTTACTGAGACAGACTTGTCCCCGAAGGGAGTAACAACCACATCTCCCTTTTCGGATATATCAAAATAGCCGGCACCCCAGTTCTTTATGCCGTAAAGGTCTGCAGAATCTTTGATGGTCCACCTGTCAAGAAACTCTTTCCTGGCCATGGGCGACCTCCAGACAAGCAAGATAGAGAGACAGCAACAGGTCTCTCGAGGATCTAAATCATAAGTTATGAAAACAAGGATATGTATTTTATCATGATATATTTGGCAACCTTAATTATAACTAAAATTATAAAATTTTCAACTTGGAAAAAGTTTAAAAATGTGTATAATTGTACAGGGCCAGATTACTGCTGATAAATCAAATGCTGGCCTTTGGCCCTGAAAAGAGATAAATCCTTCCAGGAGTATGTGCACTGGAAATTTCTCTGATTAAATATGAAAAATAAATATGAAAAAATTTAATACCTTCGCAGGCGTTTTTACGCCAACGATATTAACAATATTGGGAGTTATTCTTTACTTGAGGCTTGGCTGGGTTATCGGCTCTGTCGGCCTTACTAAAACTCTTTTAATAATTGCAATAGCACATATAGCTACTATAACAACAGGCCTCTCTCTCGCATCTATGGCAACAAATGTAAAAGTTGGTGCAGGTGGTTTTTATGCCTTTATCTCCAGGTCATTGGGACCAGAAGTTGGTGGTTCGGTAGGAATCCCTCTTTATCTTTCCCAGACCCTTGGAATAGCTTTATATATCACTGGCTTTACAGAAATATGGGGCAGTATCTTCCCAGACCACAATACAAGAGTTGTAGCATTTGCAGTATTAATGATATTACTCATATTGACATATATTGGCGCTCAAGAGGCAATGAGAATTCAATATATTATTATTGGACTTATCGTCTTCTCTCTTTTGTCTTTTTTCATGAGTGATCTTAGCTTCAGTCAGGATATCATTTTAGACCCTCGAAAAATTACATTACCACAAACTTCGAAATTCTGGTCCGTTTTTGCAGTATTCTTTCCAGCCGTAACAGGAATTGGTGCCGGG
>CAZPEK010000204.1:5221-7154 GCA_964585555.1 uncultured Leptospirales bacterium
CAATGTCTGGGGATCTAAAGAATCCACGAAAAAATTTACCTGTTGGTATACTAAGTGCGGTTGCCTGTGGATTTGTAATATACATAGTTACAGCTATCTGGTTATCCGGTATAGCAGATAGTAAAACATTACTATCTGATTATCTAATAATGGTCCATGCTTCCAAATGGGGCTGGGCTATCATCCTGGGGATTATGGGTGCGACTCTTTCATCTGCTCTTGGTTCTTTCATGGGGGCTCCGAGAATATTATTTGCCCTTGCTTCAGACCGGATAATCTTTTTCTCAAAGCCCCTGGCAGCCAATCCAAAGGGTGAGCCAAGAAACGCTATCGTCCTTACCGGGATTATTGTGCTGATAACCCTGCAGATTGGCAGCCTCAATACAATAGCATCTCTTTTGACTATGTTTTTTCTTATTAGCTATAGTGTCATTAATCTTACAGTATTGATTGAAAAGGCTATCAATCTGCCTTCCTACCGCCCCTCCTTTAATGTCCCGGTAATCATTCCACTCACTGGATTCTTCTGGTGTCTTTCAATAATGTTTTTAATAAACAAGATTTTCGCTATAATATCACTTATACTTTTAGTTATTCTCTATATCTACTATGCCAAAAGAGACCTGAACGTACCCTTCAGCGATACAAGAAGCGGTATATTTAATGCCATAGCCGAGTGGGCTGCCAAAAGATCGACTGACTTTCCGAATTATAAAAAATCATGGAAGCCAAACCTGTTGGTTCCCATTGAAAATCCGTCATTCTGGAATGATTATCTTAACTTCATAAAGGATATTATTTTCCCAAACGGTTCTTTGAGATTGATCTCAGTAAATATCCTACAAAAGGGTATGGAAATAAACCTGAAAAGTGTAATCAATCAGGTTTTCAAAAAGAAACAAGTTGAAGTTGAAGCCAAACATGACGAAACGTATGAATCTACAAAGGTAAATCTCAATGAAATTGAAAAACAGTTAAAGGATTACAACTTATTTGTCAGGTCTACAGTAGTCAACGCTAATGACTTTGTTGAAGGAATCAGTATAATAATTCAAACATTAAAGGGAATGTTCTTCCCGCCAAACATAGCATTATTCACCCTTAGTAATGATGCAGTAAAAATACAAAAATTAAAGAAATTGATAGCCATTTCATTAAGAGATAATTTAGGAATAATTATTCTTTCACTACATCCAAAATTTCGCTTTGGGAACAAGAAAACTGTTAATGTCTGGTTGAGAACCGGGACGCCAAATAAAAATCTTGCGATACTAATGGCTCTACAACTGACTGACAACTGGAATGCTGAGATTAATCTTTTAACAGTCATATATGATAAATCTGATAAACAAAAAGCATATAAGGAATTAAAAATCATTATTGAAAAAGGTCGTCTTCAGCCAGGCACCAATATTCTTATACAACACATGGAATTTTATGATGCCCTTACCAAATCTCCCGAAGCTGACTTACATATCTTTGGCATATCGGTTGATTTTGATACCGACAGAATGCATGAGATAAGGAACAAAATTGACAAGTCGTGTTTATTTATTATGGATTCTGGAACAGAAAGTATTTTCGTGTAGGAGAACAGAGTCGTGTTGAGGAAAAAGTTTATCTGTCAGATTACACCACATTAATAATTCTAAAAAAAGGATAAATAAATGCTTAAAAAATGGGAATTCAAAAATATTGACACAATTCCAATTATCACAACATCTATCCACAGTGGTCATAAAATTCCTTTTTTAATAAAAAACAGACTTTCTATATCTGAAGATGACCGGTTGAGAGAAGAGGACCCATTTACAGATTCCTTTACTCACATTTGTAGTAATCAGATCATTGTTCATTTGTCTCGATTTGCTGTTGACATGAATCGTCCTCTTGAAAGTTCTGTTTATCGCAGACCTGAACAGTCCTGGGGCCT
>CAZPEK010000205.1:0-4948 GCA_964585555.1 uncultured Leptospirales bacterium
ACAATTTCAGATGTGCTGACTTTAACAAGCATGGCCTGAATTTTAAGATTTTTCTGAAATACCATGAAATTGCCCATCACCATATATTTAGCATTGAGCATTTTTCCCAGTTTAACGGTACTGTTTTGATCTGTCATGCCGGTTAACTGGAATGCATGTTCTTTGATGATTTTTTTCAGCATGTAATTTCGTGCTACTACTTTAAAGTAGGGAATGGCCCCTAAGGTTTCCATTATTTCGGTTGGTATTCCCCTTTTCCAGGGTTTATACATATGGGTTCCTACGGAATTATCTGCAAAAATATTTATTGCAATTACAGTTTTATCCCTGTCAGGAATATTGTTCTTCATTACCTGGTTTACTTTTAGTAAGTATCCCGATTCTGCACAATTTAAAACCATAAACAACAATACTGTAAGTACAGTGAATAATGTTTTTTTAATCATACCGGCCTCTGTTTTAAGGATAACGGGAAATGGATGTTTTATTAAAAAGTACTCATATTGGCTTTATAGTCAATTTTTTTGGTCTGCATAAAGAGCATTTTTTGAATGTTGATTTTTTTAGTCAAAGACGGGAGGTTTTTAAAAAGCAGAAGAGGGAAGGGGCCGCAGGCCCGCGAAAATAGACAAAAAAAGCCCCCTGAAAAATCAGGGGGCTTTCAATGAGCGGGTGATGGGAATCGAACCCACGTAGTCAGCTTGGAAGGCTGAAGTTCTACCACTGAACTACACCCGCGTCAGTGATGAGAACATAGATAAACACACTACCGGCAGTGTCAAGAAAAAATTTATAATTTCTTTTGATATACGCCCTAAATCAGTTTCAGCAGGTCATGGACAATAAAGATAAGAATCTCAATGGCAATGAGGTAGATAATGATCCATTCCAGAAAATTGCTGTGTTTGTGATTCTGTTCATTGGCCAGAATATCCAGAAGATCCCGTATAATTGATACCTTCTTATTGAGGATTTCTATGCGTGACACCACATCGAGATATTTAGTGGTAATGGTGTAAAAAGGTTCTGCCTCGGGATATTCCCAGAAAAATTCAGGGGTATCAAGAAGCTCAAAGGTCAGGTTGATGTCGGTCTCAACAATAAAGAGGGTACCCCGCAGCATGGCGATTTCACGGCGGGCCATACCTGACTGGCCGGTTTTTGCGATATTTCTCGGAATATGAGTCGTTTTATCGATGTTCTGCTGGGCATAGTTCTCCAGTTCGCTGAGTTTCAGTGACTGGGCAATGCCGTGAGAGTAGGCCAGTTTTTCCAGTGTATCATCAGAAGTGAGATAAATATGGTCTTCATGGAGACGTGAGGCGCTGTTGTGGGGCGAAAAGGTGAAATCGTCCTGAAATGCCTTTTCATGAGGGTCGTTTTCAAAAGAGCCAATTTCTTCGAGAAGCCCCTTTGTCTGGTCGGTAGAGCAGTTCCAGAAGATAACGATGCCGAAGGGGAAGATGAATATATCTCCTTCGTTGATTTCAGCGTGCAGGCAGTCACGATAGAGGGATGCCCGGTATTTCGCCAAAAAATGTTCATGCAAATCTTTAAAGGAGTAGGTTTTGGCTGTGCAAAAGGCGCTGCAGGTATTCATCGGTTTTATTGTCCTGGATGAGTCGGTCTTTTATATAGTACATGCTTCAAGTAGGCATAGAATCACAAAAATTTCAATCTAATTTTTCATGCACATAAAGAAGTCTTTTTCTTTTTTCCTTGACAATTATGTCTCTTTGGTTCATAAGTGGGGAGTAGTGGGGAAAAGTGTTAAATAGCCCCTTTTAGTGGGGAATCCAGGAAAAATCCTATGTTTATGGGTGAATATCATCCGACGCTTGATGAAAAGGGGCGGATAGCAATACCGGCCCGGCTTCGGCGCGCCCTGGGAGACGACCTGGAGATCCAGAAGCTCGTAGTGACCTACGGCTTTGACCGGTGCCTCATGGCCTTTCCTGAGCGGGACTGGAAGCAGTTCGTCGAAGAGAAGATCGTCCCTCTCTCACAGGGAGACCCGGCAAACCGAATGCGCGTCAGGTTTCTTCTCGGCGGCGCCGCCGAATGCGAACTCGACCGCCAGGGGCGCATTGGTGTGCCGGCCTATCTGCAGGAATACGGCGAGATAACCCGTGACGTCACCATACTGGGGGTCTATGACCGCATCGAGATCTGGTCAACCGAAGTGTACGCCCGCTACCGGCCCGATGGTGAGTCCCTTGACGACTTTGCTCGGGACCTGGGGTTTTAGGAATTTTAGTTAAAGGTGCTGAACCCCTTCCTGTGGGGGGTGGCGAGGTCCATGTTTTTGAACTGTTTAGAGGTTACTCGAGCCGGGGGGGCCGACGGTGAGGCTCTTGACGATTTTGCCCGTGACCTGGGATTTTAGATTTTTGGGTAAGGAAGTAAAGGCGTCTTTTTGCCTGCAGGTAAAAAGTCCCCCGCCGGGGGATTGAGGGGGGCGGGGAGGAAGTATTGGCCGGGGGTGAGGGAACTTCCGGCAGGAAGCCGGGCAGACCACTTTCTGGTTGCCCTCCAGAACCTTTTTTGTTTAATGGCAGATGCAGACTTAATACATATATAATGCAGGAGAAGCGCAGCATCTTATGAGACATAATCTGAACATGGAAGAGGTTCTCAACGACACCTATGCTCATATTCCCGTGTTCTGGCGGGAAGTTCTTCAGTTCATCGAAGAGGGCCCCCTCTGCGCTGCCGGTACCTTTGTTGACTGTACCCTGGGCGAAGGGGGCCACAGTGAGCTGATCTTAAAGCACTTTGAAAAGATGACCGTCCGGGCCTTTGAGCGGGACAGTGAAATCTTAGAGGTGGCAAAAAAACGTCTTGCTCCCTTTGGTGACCGGGCTGCCTTTGTGAATGATAACTTCAGCAACGCCGCTTCATGGCTTGAGAATACCGATGATTCAATTAATTATATACTCTATGACTTCGGCATATCTTCCTTTCACTTTGACGTGAGCGGACGGGGCTTTTCCTTTCAGGATGATGAGCCCCTTGATATGCGTTTAGATCATTCCGGTGAAAGCGCCGCTGATATTGTCAATACCTGGAGAGAAGAAGACCTGGGGCGGATCTTTCGGGAATACGGCGAAGAGCGCTACTGGCGCCGTGTGGCTGACAAGATTGTCTATCGCCGCGGTGAAAAGAAAATCACCGGCACGCAGGAGCTGGCAGACATCGTGAAGTCTGCGATTCCCCATAAGCCGGGAAAGGGATCGAATATCCATCCGGCCACCAAAGTGTTCCAGGCCCTGCGTATTGAAGTTAACGATGAACTGGGTGCCATTGACAAGACCCTGCGGGAAACCTACAGGCTTCTTAAACCGGGTGGAAGAATCATGGCCATTTCCTTCCACTCCCTTGAAGACCGGATTGTGAAAAACCGTTTCAGGCGCCTTTCAAAGGGCTGCACCTGTGACCTTGAGGCGAAGCACTGCCAGTGCAGTGATGACCCCTTTGTAAAACTGGTGACGCGAAAGCCCCTGGTGCCCTTAGATGATGAAATACATGTGAATCGACGGTCCCGCAGCGCTAAGCTCCGGGTCGTGGAGAAGCCGGGGTAGGCGATGAAATATTTCAGTATCGCCTTTCTGCTCACCATGTTTGTTATTCTCTACGTGTGGCAGAATGTCGAGGTGATGAAAATTCGAATGGATTTCCGGCGTCTCAATAGAACGACCCAGGAACTGACTACGGAAAATGATCGTATCAGGTATGACATAGAGCGTTACCGGCGCCTTGAACTTATTGCAAAGCGCGCCGAAGACCAGGGGCGTAAAATAATGAAGCCCGGTGATGTAGTTGTTCTTGTTGCAAAGGAGAAAAAATAAAGTGAAAAGGGAAGCATCCCCCATGGGGCTTTCAGAAATTATTGACTCAAGCGGCATTGATGTTGTTCCCTTCGGGGTCCCCATGGCTGACATGGAAATTGTCAGCATCGAATACGCTTCAGGAAATATTCGTGAAGGAAGTTTATTCGTTGCCGTTGAAGGCTTTGTTGCCGACGGCCATGACTTTATAGCTCAGGCTGTTGAGGCGGGCGCCGCTGCTGTCGCGGTGAATGAAAAACGGCTCGATGAGTTTTCTTCCCTATCTGATAATAAAGTTGTACTCTTCGGTGTTAGCGATACACGGGTTGCCCTTTCTGCTTTGTCAGCGGCATTTTTTCGTCATCCCAGCCGTGAAATGCTGGTTCTCGGCATTACCGGCACCAATGGAAAAACTTCCATCACCTATATGCTTGAATCAATCCTGGAGGTCGCCGGCATGACAACCGGTGTTGTGGGAACAGTCAACTACCGGTGGGGGGGGCGTGAACTTCCTGCCCCGAATACCACTCCCGAGTCAAAGGATCTCCATCAGCTTCTTTACAGCATGAAAGAAGACGGGGTCACCGCGGCAATCATGGAAATTTCATCCCATGCCCTTGATCTTTCCCGGGCCGATCACATTGCCTTTGACGGGGCGATCTTTACAAACCTGACTCAGGACCACCTTGATTTTCATAAAGATTTTGAATCTTATTTTAATGCCAAGGTGAAGCTCTTTGATATTCTTGAGATGAGCCCCAAGAAAAAAAAGGCCGGTGCCGTTAACGGCGATGATGCATACGGGCGGCGCCTCCTTGAAAAAAAGGCCGGCAGCAAGGTGCCCATGATCGCCTTCGGGACTGATGAGTCGGCAGACTACCGGGCCGATGCTTCGAGTATCATTAATAAAATTACCGGCCTCGCCTACCGGGTTGTCAAGCCTGAGCCTGCAGTTGCGGTGAGCCTCCAGCTTGCGGGAACCTTTCATGTCTATAACAGCCTCGGGGCCCTGGCCCTTTGCCGCGCTCTTGGTATTGAGGCGAAAGCCATAGTCAAGGGTCTTGAAAAACTGAAGACCGTACCGGGACGCTTTGACGTGGTGCAGTCACCCGAGGGCTTTG
>CAZPEK010000205.1:4958-7153 GCA_964585555.1 uncultured Leptospirales bacterium
CCCATACGGGAGACGCCCTTGAGAAACTTCTGGTTTCCCTTCAGGACCTTGAGCATAACCGGATCATCACCGTGTTCGGATGCGGGGGAGACCGTGACCGGACCAAGCGGCCCATCATGGGAAAGATTGCCCTTGATAATTCAGACCTGGCAATCGTGACCAGTGATAATCCCCGTACCGAAGACCCTGAGAAGATAATTGAGGATGTAGTCGAAGGAATGTCAGGCGACAGCTTCAGGGTTGTCCTTGACCGTGAAGAGGCAATTGCCCGGGCTGTAAACATGGGCACCCCCGGCGATATCATAGTTATTGCCGGCAAGGGACACGAAGACTACCAGATACTGGGCACTGAAAAAATACATTTTGACGATCGTGAAATGGCCCGCACATATATCGAAAGGAGAAACGGGTGAAGGAAGTTTACTCAAAGAGCGCCGGTGAAATCGCCCGGATAACCGGGGGACGTATTACCGCCGGTTCTGAAAACCAGAAAATATCTCTTATCTCCTCAGACTCCCGTGACCTGGGAGCCGGTGCCCTCTTTGTACCTCTCACCGGTGAGCGTTTTGACGGCCATAATTTTTGTGCCGACCTGATCAATGAGAAAAAAATAGTTGCCGCCCTGACATCAGTTGAGGGTTTTGAAGAGGCTGCCAGAAAGCAGGGCGTAACCCTTATCCGCTGTGATGATACTCTCTCCGCCCTGGGGCGCATCGCTGCTGCGCATCGGGCCTCACTGAATACTGAGATTATCGGTATAACCGGTACCAATGGAAAAACTACCACCAAGGAGCTGCTTCATACCGTGCTTTCCGGTTCTTTTTCTGCTTTTAAAAATGAAAAGAATTATAATAATGAGATTGGCGTTCCCTTTTCCCTCCTGGCCCTGAGCCCCCTTCATGAAAAGGGAGTGGTTGAAATGGGCATGAACCATCCCGGCGAAATTGAGCGTCTCTCCCGTATTGTAAAGCCTGATCTTGCCCTGATTACCAATGTGGGAGAAGGGCATCTCGAATTTCTTGGTTCTCTCGAGGGAGTGGCTGCGGCGAAATCAGAGATTGTTTCGGGCATGAAGCCCGGGTCTCTGCTTCTGGTCAATGGCGAGACTCTCTGTTTTGACCTGGTAGCCCGCGCCGCCGATGATGCGGGCATGAAAGTGAAAACCTACGGCGCTGCTGAAGGCTTTGATTACTCACCTGAAAGCTACCGCCTCAGCCGTGAGGGAATTGAGCTTACCTGGAAAGGAAGTGATTTTTCTGTTCCCCTTTACGGTGTCCATAATGTCTATAATATTATGGCCCTTATTGCCGCGGCATCTGAAATGGGGCTCACTTCTGATGAAATAAAAAAATCCCTCGGGAGCGTTAATAATGTTGACGGACGCAGTCAAATCATGGAAATGGGATACATCGTTGTCAACGATACCTATAACTCCAATCCCCTTTCGTCACGCTTTGCCCTTCGCTCTGTCAGCGAAATTTTTCCTGAAAGACGAAAATTTGCGGTCCTTGCTGATATGAAAGAACTGGGAGACACGGCTCCTCAGTGCCATCGGGACATCGGCAGAGAAGCCGCTGATTTGAATTTTGACTTTCTCCTGGTGTGGGGAGAAATGGGAAACGAATATCTTAAAGGAGCCGCGGGTGCTGAGAAGGCCCTCACGGCCCTTCATTTTGAGACCAAGCAGGAGCTTATCGGCTTCCTGCAGTCTGAACTTGTTGATGGAGATGTTGTCCTGGTAAAGGGATCACGTTCAACCAGGATGGAAGAGGTCGTTACGGCCCTGGATAAATAAGAAGTTGCGGTCTGTAATGAAGGGACGAAAGCCCTTTCGCCCCTTCATTACAGACCGGGAAAAGTAACTATTACAAAGAGGTTACCATGTTTTATCATTTAATACTGCCGTTACAGGAATATGTTTCATTTTTGAGACTCTTTCAATATATTACCTTTCGGTCGGCCTATGCCGCCCTGACGGCCATGGTTCTGGTGCTGGTTTTCGGAAACATGATGATCCGGTGGCTCCAGAATCTGAAGCTTCGTGAAGAAATCCGGGAGCTGGGTCCTGAAAGTCATCAGGCCAAGGCGGGGACACCCACTATGGGAGGCATTATAATTCTCGGTGCGGTATTGATTTCCATGCTTCTCTGGGGAAATTTTTCAAACCACTATGTGCTGATTCTTCTGACGGCAAC
>CAZPEK010000206.1:0-7145 GCA_964585555.1 uncultured Leptospirales bacterium
AGAAAAGTAAAAAGAAAAATAATTGAAATAATAACTTGTTTCATTGTGACCCCCTGTAGGAGGTAACGAAACAGGGTAAGGAAATAATAAAAATATTTTATTTATTTGAAGATTTTTTTGTTTCCGCCCTGACAGGGGCCCCGGTATTCTGCGGAGGAGTTTCAGATTGAGGCTTCTGTAGTTCTTCCCGGCGATCCATTACTATATTTTCATACTCAGTATAAAGAATCTGTTCTTCCCGGTTTGGATAGATCGATTTAACCTTACTGATAAGAGTTCTGAAGGGTGCAAGCTTTTTCAGGTCAGACTGTGCCATGATAATTTCACGAATCTTTTCATCATTCCGCTGAAGCAGGTTCAGGTAAAAATGAAAGGCATCTCGTAAATCCTGAAGGGTACCCCTGTGTTTTTTTAGTTTATCATTAGATGTATCTTCCAGAAGCTGATCAATGAAATTAAGAATATATTCTGTATCAAGTGCCGTCAGTTCGAAATCAAGAAGCAACTGGTTTACCTTTGACAGATCCAGACCCTTCAGGTGTATACGCGCGAGAAAAACCGGATTAGTGGACATCATGTTCAGATTTACGATTCGGTCATCATCATCACCATGACTGGGAATCGGCAGGCTTCTTACTTCTGTCTGAACATGAATAATATTTTCAACCTTATAGCGGCTTTTGATGATGATAATATCATTTTCACTGATGCTTTCATCTACAATAACAAAATCAGGTCTCAAATTAATATCAACTTCCTTAACCATGGTAGGAAGGTCCCGGACATGGAGCAGTCTCACAGGCATCACATCAAGTTCCTTTTCAGTATCAAGAAAAAGATACCGCTTCTCCCTGGTTGCCGCGACATGGTAGGGAAGGATCATTTCACCATCCCGAATTTTGAGCATATAATAATCCCGGGAATAATCCTTCTTCAGGTAAAAAAGAGGCCCGACAAGAAAAAAAAGTGGTACATGATGGACCAGGTTTGATCCATCCTTATCGACATAGACTGAAGAGCCCTTTTTGGTAAAGGCAAGATACTGCCACTTATTAAACATTATCTTTATAACAAATCCAGCAGGGGTCTTTTCTTCAACAAAATCCATGATTATTCCATCCGTTCAATCATATCACAGCACCACATGTGAAAGGGCAGCCTTTGTTTACAGTCATTTTTAATCTGATGCCGCTTTAATAGCCCGCTTTCGGAAACGATCTACTTCCTGTTTGAAAAGCTCTGCCATTTCATTAATATCGGCATACTGGCGTATCTTGAAAAAAGATTTTATTAATTCTTTTATCATGGTGTCATCATTCAACTCAGACATCTGGGTCTGGCGGCCGACAAAAATATCATCAGCATCGGCAAGATGTTTCTTCAACAAATCCTGAACAGAGGCATCAAGTTTATTAACCGGCCTGCCAGAACGACGATGAATATTTTTTAAGATCAGGGCAACCAGGGCAATCATCTTACGATTTTTATCTGCTCCCCTGTCCCGGGACATTTTTTCAAAGGCATCAATAATTATCTGGTTCTTTTCCTTTATTGAAGCCACCAGCTCAGTCTTTACATCATCGGGAAGCTGGCTGAACGAAGGTGAATGATGAGGGAAAAAAGACTTCAAATACTGCTTGGAAAGCATAACCATCCCGCAGAGAGAATCATTGATGGTTTCTCCCATGATAAAATTCTGCAGCTGATTTTCATCAATTGCAAAAATGGTTGGAGCCTCTGTCATAAACGAAGGGGCTTCCCAGTTTTCCAGAAATATCTCAAGAGACTTACTCTCTTCAACTTCACGATTAAAAAAATAATCCATCAGAAGTCTGCGAAATATTTCAGGGACCTTACCACCTGTAGAGTTGTCCTCTTCAAGGGAAATACAGTAATCAATCAGATTATTGAAAGTCTTTTCTTTGCCGTTCCCCATATACTATCCCCGGTAAACAGTTTTTTCCACATACCTCTATGGACGCGGAGAGACATCAACTTCAAGTCCTGAATATTCACCCATCATATAGTATTGATACCCCAGGCCTGCAACCATAGCCGCGTTATCCGTACACAGGGCGGGTGAAGCAATAATTATTTCTTCATCTTTCTTTTTCTGATTCAGGAGCTGCCGAAGCCTTCCGTTAGCCGCGACGCCGCCCGCCACAACTATTTCCTTTATACCACGGTCCCGTGAAGCTGTAAAGACTCTTCTTACCAGAATTTCAAGAGCCCTCTCCTGAAAAGCATATACCACCTCTGCCTTGTCAGCATCAGGATACTTTTTTAGATAATTAACAACTGCTGTCTTTATTCCACTATAGGAAAAACGCATATCACCCGGATCAGTAAGAATTTTAGGAAACAGTATATCATGCCTGCTGGCTTTAAGGGCAAGCTTCTCAATAACCGGTCCCCCGGGATACTCCAGGCTGAGATATTTTGCCACCTTGTCAAAGGCCTCGCCAACCGCATCATCAACCGTTTTACCAATAACCTCATGATTACCAATGCCGCGAACCTCGTAAAGGGCCGTATTACCCCCGGAGATAAGAAGGCCTATATAGGGAAAAAATATCTCCCGTCCCTCAAGAAAAGGAGCATAGAGATGAGCCTCAAGGTGATTAACCGCCACCAGGGGAATACCCAGGGTATAGGATATTGCCTTTGCTGATTGAAGAGCAATAAGAAGTGAGCCGATCAGCCCGGGACGGTTTGTCGAGGCTACATAGTCAAGGTCTCTAAAAGAGACTCCTGCCTCGACGAGAGCCCGGTCAATAAGGCCATTAATTACTTCAAGATGGGCCCGTGACGCTATTTCAGGAACGACTCCATAATATTCTTTATGAAGGTCTATCTGGCTGTAAATCTCGTTTGAAAGAATCTCTCTTCCGCCGCGGATTACCGCGGCTGCTGTCTCATCACAGGAACTCTCAAGCCCAAGGCCGATAATTTCATCCTTCATTATTTCAATTTATTACCGCTTTTAAATTTTTCCAATGCGGCTGTAAGCTGAACATCAAACTCAAGATCGTAAAGAGAACGTTTCTTGTATCTCATCAACTGGTTCTTCAGCATCAAATCAGCTGTCCGGTCTGAGATGGTTATTTTTTTATCCTTAGCCAGTTTTTGAAAAGCCCTTCTGGTTTCACTGGAAAAGACAGTTTTTTTAGTAACGAAGGTATCAAGAAGTTTCAGCCGGCTTATTTCTTTTACTGCCTTTTTATCGGCATCATTCAGCTTTTCAGTTTCTACTCTGTAATTCGGCTTAATTCCCTTGCGGTGAATCATTTCACCGGAAGGTGTATAGTAGCGGGCTATCGTTACGGCCACACCAACATTTTCATCAAGACTGAAAGATTTCTGAACGGAGCCCTTCCCGAATGTTTTGACGCCGAGAAGCATACCCCTTTTATTGTCTCTTATGGCACCGGCAAATATTTCCGAAGCCGAGGCACTTCCTCCGTTGACCAGGACGATAAGCTCGCCCCTTGCCAGGGAAGGATTCATGGCCTTAAAAACCTGTTCATTCCGGGTTCCCTTCCTTCCCCGTGTAGAAACAATTATTTTCCCTTTATCCAGGAAAAGGTCTGACATCTCAACGGCTGCGGTTAAAAGACCACCGGGATTATACCTGAGATCCATGATAATTTTCTCGACGTTTTTTTTATTAAAACCCTCTATCGCTTTACGTACATCGGCGGTTGTATCAGAACCAAAATTCTTTACTCTAATATAACCAACATTCCCATTGGGAATAATTCCAGAAGCAACACTTTTGATCTTGATCGGGGCGCGTTCAACATCAAACTCGAGGAGTTCATCATATCCCTCTCGTTCAACATAGAGCTTTACCTTACTTTTTGGAAGTCCCTTAATCATCTTTACTATTTCAGTAAGCTTTTTATCCCGTATGACCGTATCATTAACCTTTTTAATAATATCCCCGGCCAAAATTCCGGCTCGCATCGCGGGAGAATTATCGATGGGAGAGATAACTACGATTTCACCGTCTCGTACTGTGATTTCGATACCAACACCGACAAATTTTCCGGTAGTCATCTCCTTCAGCTGCTGAAGAGCATTTTCGTCGAGAAAACGTGAGAAGGGATCATCCACGGCGCCGATCATACCACGGATTGCGCCGTAAAAAAGCTTCTTTGTATCCGGCTCTTCAACATATTCGCTGCGAAGTATCTGGTAAACCCGGTGAAAGTAATCAAGATATTGATGTGCCGGTTCCCGGGCCGATGCAAGGTAACTTACATTAACTCCAAGAAAAAGACCGAGGAAAAACACAGTCATTAAAATATGCAAATTCAGTTCTTTCAGTTTTTTAAACATTTTCTGCTCCAGGGAAATAAATGGCTGCACAATCAGGAATGGCAGAATCAGCAATTCTGCAGATTAAACCAGAGAAAGGACTTCTGTCAATAAAATTCCTTACAGCATTAAAACTCTTTGATTGTCCTTCAGTGGGAAAGCGGGGGCGAAACAATGTTACAGAACATTTGCAGTAACAATGGATACTTTCTCTTCCTTTCCATAATTTCCTTGACCTTTTATCCTCTCACGATAGTTTCGCAGTAAAAAAAAGGAGCTAACCATGCCACGAGTTATTCTTGAAGAACAGGAAGCATATGAATTCAGTTATGATATACAGGTCCGCGTCTCCGATATTAATGCTGCAGGACACCTTGGAAATTCAGAAATCGTTGCCCTTGTCCACGAAGCACGATCCCAGTTTTTCATTGCCATGGGGGTATCAGAACTAAATCTTGGAGACTCAGAACATGGCATTATACTGGCAGATTTGATTTTTAATTTCCAGGCAGAGGCCTTCATGGGAGATGTTCTGGTCATCAAGTGCCACATTGGTGAATACAGCGAAAAGGGTTTCAGGATATTTTACCGTATCTCACGACGCGGAGACATTATAGCCCTCGCGGAAACCGGTTCGGTGGTTCTCAACTATAAAGAACGAAAGCCCTCTCCCGTACCAAAAACTTTCAAAAATATTATCACCGAGTTCCAGAAAAAACATGGCATTTCGTAAAATCCTGATAATAGCCGACATCGAAGGATCATCAGAATGCTTCGACTATGAGGCTTCTTCCTTTAAAACTGCTTCGTGGCCCGCTGCCTGTCTCGGTATGACCAGGGACGTAAAGGCGGTTACCGACGCTCTCCTTGAGGCGGGAGTTGAATCAATTATCGTTAAGGATTTTCATCGTACCGGGTACAATGTCATGAAGGAATATCTTGATCCCCGGGTTCACCTGGTCTCAGGTTATCAGTACGGGCCGGTTCCCGGTCTCGGGGATCCCGCCGATTCAGAGGCCCTGATGATGACAGGCATGCATGCCCCGTCAGGAAGCAATGGATTTCTGGCCCACACGATGACTTCACGCATTTCAAGACTTTTGGTAAATGGCGAAACTGTTTCAGAGGCCCAGATATTTTCAGCTTCCCTGGAAAAGTGGAACATCGCCCCGGTATTTTTTTCAGCCTGTCCCGTGGGATGCACTCAGGCTGCTGAAAAACTTGCGGGTATCAATACATGGCCAATTGACAAATCAGAAGGACCCGGTTCAATCAACACGGAATCCTGGCGGAGCGGTCTTGCTCATGCTGCGGTCTCATCGCTGACCAGTACCGGGATAGAACCCTACCAGATGAATGGTCCCTTTGAAGTTTCTATAACCATGAGGGATGGAGAGGAAGTAGCGGCAAAGCTTTCACGCCGGTGGAAACTCTCTCACCGGGGAGCATCACTTTTTTTCAACAGTAAATCCTTTGATGAATTTTACCAGACCCTGATACGTATCTGTTACCTGACGCCCCTTATTGAAAAAATCGCCCCCGCCGTCCTTCCGCTCTATAATCTCTATGGAGCCATGGGGCTCAACTGGGCCCGGCGCCGCCTTACGGTACTTTAGTTACTATTCCAATGCACCGTTTCGACTGTTCTCTACTCTCTTTTCGATTGGAGTTACAGGAAAGTACCTTCACAATAAACAGTACATGAGACAGGATGGATATTTACGATAGTAGCCCCCTGCAGGCCGGGACAAATTTTTCACTGACAGGAAATCTATTTTTTATAAAATTTAGAAAACACGACAATAATACAGGTGAGTCTAAAAAGTCACCCGACAGGCTTTTTAAAAAGCAGATAGTCGAATTCAGCAACCGGCTGCCGAATTCAAAAAAGACATTTTGAAAACAACGGCGGGCCGTTGTTTTCAAAACCAGAGACATCAAACAATCACTGCTATATAGTAGATCAAATTAATCCTTATTTAAAACTAATATTGGATAATTACAGTTTAAAGTTAACTCCAAAGCCAAAAGCTGGCGCATAAAGGGATTGAACGAAGTAATCTATGCCACTATCACTTGCCCATGTATAAGAAGCTGTAATATCCGCAAAGATAGATAAGCCCACTTTACTGGAGAACCAGTAATCATACCCGATCCCCAGGGAAAAAGCGACCCCATAGGCGGCAGGATCCATGGTATCATCATCTCCACTACTCCAGAAGCTTGCAAAACCGAAAGAACCGCTGAGATAAAAACTTTCCCCTAAATAGTATCTTAAAAACGGCCCAAGCCTTACATTTGTGAGAAGAATATCTACATCTGAATACTCTGTACCATTTACGTTTAGATCAGGATCTTTCGTCATTAAATAAGTCAATTGGCCACCTGCCATCAGGTTCTTGTTCAACTTCTTCCCAAGAGACACATCCAACCCAAAACCAAAACCGCTGGCATCAACCTCACTTTCTCCACCGCCAGAAGAAGCGTCAACCCAGCTCCAGCTAGGAGCCAAAACCGGTGCGGCTCTGAGCACTAGCTTGTTTCCAGAATTATCTCTGGCATAAAGCATGGTGGTTGTACAAACAACTAAAAAAATTGTAGTTACGTATTTCATTAAGGCCTCCTGTTAAAAAAAGAATCAGATTATTCTCTGCAAACAAGGAGTCTTCCCATAAGAAACATTCCTCTGCAGACAAATAGTTTGTATTTATTGAGGTACACCTAACAAGCACGATTAAACAGCAAAAAAAAATCATATTAGAGTCAATCTTTTTCCCCTTATATTTACATATTCACAAAAAGCACCGGTCAAACAACGCTCTTTA
>CAZPEK010000207.1:0-1120 GCA_964585555.1 uncultured Leptospirales bacterium
ATTTGCAGTTTCTGGTATCTTTTTAGAGGCTCTTTGCCTGATTTAGAGAATACAATTTGATATGAATTCCTCTATTTTTGCAATGAAAATTTACTTTAATCAACCAGTATTTATACATTAAAATCAATAATTATTCTAAAACTTTTTCAGCATGCTAAAGAGGGGGTGTGGGGGCCCCCTCTTTAGAGGATATTACTGCTTTTCAGGTTCCTTGTTTTCTTCAGGTTCTTCTTTATCGTGGATATTACAGTAATCCCCCGGCTCTGAGCCTTCGAGAAAGAGCTGATTTTTAACAACATTTTTGCATTTCCCTTCAATGGCCACAAGGCCTGATTCAATACAGATATTTTCCCGGGAAATACCCTTATCGGGTATGGAAAAATCAGGAACAGAATCTTCACGGTACGCCTTTGCGATAAATTCAGTCCATACCGGTGCGGAGACAGAACCACCTGCCCGACCTGGTCCCAGGGAGATAGCCCCCTGCTTGTTTCCGATCCAGACGGCACTGACAAGCTGTGAGGTGTAGCCCACAAACCAGGCGTCATTGTAATTAGTACTGGTTCCTGTCTTCCCCGCTATCTGAAAGGGTATCTTCTGGTATTTGGCCGCGTAATAGGCGGTTCCCCCTGTCTCAAAGACCCCCCGAAGCATGGAGATGGTAACAGCTGCAGCCTTCGGATCAAGGATAGTTCCGTAACGGGCCTGTTTATCCCTGATCTCTTTCAGTACCTCTTCTTCCGGGTTCCATACCACGTTACCGCTGTAATCCTTCACCTGCCTGATTCCGTAGGGCTTGATAAACTTCCCCCCATTAATTAAGACAGAATGAAGAACCGCATTCTCAAGGGGTGAAATTTCGTATGTGCCAAGGGCAAGGGAGAGGGTCTTACCAAAACGCTTTCGCCGCTCACTGCCACTGAGATCAAGGGATTTTTCAACAACCTCAAGAACTGTTCCATAGCCCGTTTTATCAAGAACCTTCACGGCAACCACGTTAACCGATTTTCTCAGTGCCTCTCGTACAATTATATTACCGACATATTTTCTAGTATAGTTACGCGGTTTATAGCCCCCCTTAAAGGTTACCTTTTCATCAACCATCACTGTTGCCGGGGTT
>CAZPEK010000207.1:1156-7140 GCA_964585555.1 uncultured Leptospirales bacterium
ATATCCTTATCAGCTATTGCCGAGGCATAGACCAGGGGTTTAAAAGAAGAACCGGGCTGACGGCGAATCTGGCTGACATGATCATTCTGATTGCTTATGGAAAACTTTGATCCCCCGACATATGAAATAATCTCACCATTGTGGGGATTAAGGGCAATGAGAGCTCCCTCGATATTTTCCCCCTTCTCTTCTTCTTTCTTTGCCCGTATATGATTACGTATTTTTTTTGCCCGCTTCAGGTGAAAATTACGCTGTTTTTCAATTCCCTTCCGAAGAGCCGCAAGTGCGATATCCTGACGCGGCCCGTCTATGGTGGTATAGACACTCAAGCCACCTTTTTTTACCACTGATTCACCAAACCGTTCAACCAGGAGCCGCCGAACCTGTTCGTTAAAAAATGGTGCCCGATTTATCCGGTACGAGCTGTGCATAAAAGTACCAATGAGAGAAGAGACCGCCACACCTTCCTTATCAAATTTTACGTCCCACTTATTGAGAAATTTTTTATACTGGTAATCAACCCGGGCTTTTTTTGTAAATCCCGCGTCAACCATTGACTTCATGATTCGCCTGGTTTTTCTGATTGAGTTTTTAAGATTTGAGATGGGTGAATAAATCCTGGGGCTCGATATGGTGGCTACAATTACCGCGCATTCTACTTCATCCAGACTATTGACCGGTTTTCCAAAAAACATTTTGGAAGCAGCCCCAACACCATAAGCACCGTTGCCGAAATAAATAAGGTTAAGATACATGGAAAAAATATCCTGTTTATCGTAATACTTCTCAATTTCCCTGGCACAGAAAGCTTCATAAATTTTTCTCCGAAGAGACCGTTCCATGTCAGTAAAGAGTACCTTTCCAAGCTGCTGGGTGATGGTACTCCCCCCCTGGACAACCCTGAGATGAATCAGGTTCGTAACAAAGGCCCTGAAAATGCCCTTATAATTTAATCCATCATGTTTATAAAAATCCCGGTCTTCACTGGCAACCACTCCCTTGACAATAGCCTGGGGAATAAAATCGTAAGGCACGATTTCACGCTTCTGCTCAAAAAACTCACCAATAATTTCATTGTTACGGTCATAGATACGGGTCGGTATATCAACAACCTTCGCATTCAAATCTACATCGCTGTAGCTGTAGGCATACCCCTTTCGCATTTCTTCGGTACGGTCGATGAGCTTTTTGTACCTGGCAAGCCTCTCAAGAGCGGCGTCTCGGTTACCCAGCCATCCGACGTATATAATCAGCACATAGCCTGCAATTGCTACTGAAATACCTGCCGGCAGATATATAAAAAAAAGTTTCTTCCGGTCCCAGATAAAAGAAAAGATCATCTTAATAAATGAAAAGATCATCGTGATAAATCTCATGCGGGTCTCCTGCCTTAAAATTACCCTGTTTTTCTATGCTTTCAGGGTTTTTGTCAATGACCGTTTGTTTCTGATTTTTTACCCGACAGCTGTCCGCAGGCACCGGATATATCTGTACCGAGACTTTTTCGAATAGAAATCGGTACATTCATAATCTGAAGTTCATGGATAAACACATCAAGTTCTTCCTTTGAGGGAACATCAATATTATGGTCACCAGGGTTCAAAGGAATCAGGTTGAGCTTAATACGGGAGTACTTAAACATCTTTTTCAGGCGGCGTGCGTCTTCCTTTGAGATATTATCTTTTCGCATGACATACTCAATGGTGAGGCGGTTCCGTGATACGGGAAACTTTCTCTGGAGCATTTCAGCGATTCGGGCAAAGGGATATTTTTTTTCAATGGGCATGTTGACCGCCCGTTTCTCCCATTCAGTATCATTGAGGGAAAGGGCCAGATTGTATGGACGTTTTTCATCGATGAAGCGTTCTATCCCGTCCTGAATACCACAGGTTGAAATGGTTATTTTCCGCACAGATATATGAAAGCCAAAGGAATAATTCATGATATCCGCGGCCTTAAGAACATTATCATAGTTAAGGAAGGGTTCTCCCATCCCCATGAAAACAATATTGTTATTCCTCAGACCGGTAGCACGCCTGACCTGGTTAAGCTGGTCAAGAATCTCGCCGGTTTCAAGATTGCGGGTGAACCCGAGCATTCCGGTGTGGCAAAAGCCGCAGTTCATGGCACAGCCGACCTGGCAGGATATACAGACCGTGAGTCTTCCTTCCTCATCCCCTTCATTTTTTAAAAGGACTGATTCGATATAATGGCTGTCACGGGTTTTAAAAAGAAACTTCTCTGTGCCGTCGATGGAAGAAACAAGATGTTCTTCCAGTTCAAGGGGAGAAAGGATAAAGTTTTCTTCGAGGCGGCCCCGAAGCTGCTTGGTAAAATTGGTCATTTCATGAAAAGACTCTATGTTTTTTTCATAAATCCAGCTGAAAAGTTGTCTACCCCGGTATCCCTTTTCTCCTTCCTGCTCAAACCAGGCTTCGACCTCACTCAGGGATAGATTCTTGATCAACTTTCTTTTCATCTGCCTCTTTTATCAACTTCAATTCGAAAAGGGCCATTTTATTATCAGAATCGATATCAATAACCCGATTAAAAGTACGTTCTGCTTTTTCAGTATCTCCGGCCTTTTTATGAGCCATGCCAAGACTGAAAAGGGCATTCACAAAATGTGAATCAAGATCAACGGCGCGTTCAAGGTGCTTCACCGCGTTTTCAATATCCATAATCTGGTAATAAGCGGCACCGCTGATATAATAGGCGTACTTGTTTCTCTTATCATGTTCCAGGTACCGTTCAATGATCTGGATACATTTATTATAGTCATTTACTCTAAAATAATTTTTGCCGAGATTGTAAAGAATTTTCTGATTTCCCGGAAATTTATTAAGAGATTCTTCAAGAAGCTCAATAGCCTTATAGTATTCATGGCTCGAAACCATTTTCCGGGACTGTTTTACCATATTGACGGCTTCATCTCGGGCAAGTTCAATTACCAGGAGCGTAAGGTCATCCTCAAGCTGTGCATGACCCATATACTCATGAACGTCCTTGATAATATAGTCAGCAAATTCGTCAAGGGGAAGATTACGATTATCAAGAATTACCTGCTCAAGCCTGCTGTTAGAATACTCTTTTCGCTTTTCATTCAGTGCCTCTGGAATACCATCAGTGTAAAGTATCAGTCGGTCTGAATATTCCAGGTGAGTTAACCCCTCATCATAGGTGTCCCGGGCCTCTTCAACGGCTCCAATAAAAAGTCCATTGGTATCAAGAAGCTCAACCTCACCTTTTTCAGTGCGAAGAACAATTGCCTTCTGGTGACTCGCGTTGGCATATACTACATTGTATTCATCATCAACAGCAACCATGAAACAGGTCATATAATCCTGGGTCTTAACGTGGTCCAGAATATTCTGGTTTACTTCCTGGAAAATCTGCTTGGGAGAATCAAATTTGTTTCCCGCGTTCCCGAAGGAAATCTTTGCCATAGTGGTTACCAGGGCAGCAGGAATTCCGTGACCGGAAACGTCAGCAATGAGAATCCCGAGTTTATCATCCTTAAGCTGGTGAATGTCGTAGAAGTCACCACCGATTTTTTCCATGGCGATGTACCGAACCGCGAACTTGAGCTCATTCCAGTCATCTATTTCACCGGGGAGAATACTCCTCTGGATAACACTGGCCATATCAAGCTGCTTCTGAATCTGGGTGTCCCGACCCCGCAGGTCAGTGAGGGCATCCTGAAGCTCCCGGGTCCGCTGTTCAACCATGCTTTCGAGATTCTTTCTATGGCCATCAATTTCCCATCCCATTTCCATGAGGGCATACTGAATAGAGGCAAATTCCCGTTCAAGAGAAAGAACATTAAAACCCGCCCTTCCCCCTGAGGCAATAACCCGGGTCACTCGGCGCATATCATTAAGAACCTTCAGGATGGACGTAATATTAACCTGCATCAGGAAGAATGCCGCAATAACAGAAATAAGAAAATAACCGATAACCCATCCCGGTTCAAATTCAACTTCAGCCCGTGTCTTTTCCATAAAGGCGGCAAAGGTAAAAAGGGTTATGATAAGAAGAACAATAAAAAATATAAATTTTATCCTGATTCCAATAAGGGACTCGAGTCGCGTCCTGGTCCCCTGTTTGAGCAGTTCATTATACACCTTTGCCCGTTCATTCCCGGTCAGAGCCTCGGTGAGAAGATAGGTCGACATGCCATAGAGAATCATGGTAATGATAACAGAGAGGCCGACAATACGGTTAAGAAGCTTCACATCAGCAAGAGTCAGGCTCCCGGTGACTTTATATTCATAGAGAACAGCAGCGACAAGTATCAAACCGGTTATAGCGGTATAAAGTGCGGAAGTAATCAGGTTCTGCATCGGCAGGTCAGTAAAAAAAGAAAAAAGAGACTTCATTTCATCCTGGCTGACATTGAACTCATTCCGGTAGGCCCGGTTAATCATTCTGTGACTTTTCAAAAACGCGGGAATACGGACCGGCGTTAAAAATCCAAACTGTACAAAATGCATAATAGTAACAATAAATACGGCAACGGGAAGCCATGAAAGGGCAAAGGGATATAATTTTTCATAGGAAAAGGTAATAAAGGATATACCAAGGAAGAATCCGAAGACTGAAACAATCCATGCTATAATAACTGTAAAAAACGATACCGCGAAGGTATAACTTATATTCCGTGCCAGAAAATAGAAAAATCTCATTGTTACCTCATCTCCCTGTAAACTGCCTCAATTCAATTCCCTTACGGTCTGAATTACCACAACTTTTTTATTTTTTAGCCCTGCCCCGGGCCCTTTAGTTACCTGAACGATTTTCTGATACAATATCCTGTACACACCTGAAGCCCGCCGTATTGTCCCGGTAGAGGTCGGGAATACCGCCGAACTTTCGGTTTGTTACCCGCAGCTCTCTCTGTTCAGAGAACCAGGTACCCCCGCGGATTAACCGGTACTGGGAACCGTATTCACCCTTCACCTCGAAATTGCCCCGGTAGGGCTGATACCAGCTGCCGGTCCATTCCATGACGTTGCCCGCCATATTCACTGCACCAAAGGGAGAGCGGTCTTTTTCGGAAAAGGAAGTTACGCTCATAATGCCGGAATACACCCCTTTCTTTCCATGTTTCTTCCAGTAGGGAGCACCATTGCATAATTCAGGATTGAAGGAAGACCCCCATGGATAGACTTCAGGTATATTGCGATACTTCTTCCCTTCTTTCGCGCCCCGGGCCGCCTTCTCCCATTCAATTTCCGTGGGAAGACGCTTCCCGGCCCATGCCGCATAGGATGCCGCCTGGTGCCAGGAAACCAGTACCGGGTAATCGCCTTCCCCGGCAGGATACGTAACGCCCTTCCATGCCACCGGTGGAGTCCCATTGGTATCGATCATGTACCGATAGTAATCACTGTTCGAAACCTCGTAACGGTCAATATAAAAGCCCTTCTGGTAAAGGGTCTGCTCAGGCTTCTCATCTTCCTCTCCATAATTGCTCCCGAAGATAAACTTCCCCCCGGGAACAAGCACCATTTCCCGCTTATCGGGTTCTGTAGTTATTACTTTTTTATAATCACGCTTTTCATTATACCAGGGCTGAGAATAATCCTGCTTATAGGGTTCCCGTTTTTTAAGTAATCCCGCCATGCTTCCGGCCCGCAGAAGAACTCGGTATTCTTCCTTTGCCAGAGAAAGACGGCACCATGCCCGGTAGTAGTATCCATGATGACGGTCAGGCGTAACGGTATGAATGATCACCGTACCGAGAAGCATTTTTTCATGAAAGATCAGGTATTCAACGACTTCAGGTTTCTTTGCAAAAAGCAGGGTCAGTTCATTCTGCTTGCGTACTGACTCGACACGGGCCAGGTACTCATATTCTGCCCCGTGAAGAAGCCCCGAGAGACTTATAGCGAGGATAAAAAACATAATGTTAAAGGTCTTTTTCACGTTATATCCTGTTTCAGTTCGCTTCTCAGGAACTGTAATATATTTTCCGATCAGGC
>CAZPEK010000208.1:0-618 GCA_964585555.1 uncultured Leptospirales bacterium
GTCTTTATGCCAACCATGTCAGTCTCATTTATAAAGCTGAAAAGATCTTCTGTTCTTATAAGATCCTCAAGCTTTTTACATAAACTGCTTTCATCATAATTATCTGTAATTGGGATAAAATAAACTTTTTCTTTCATAAAGCCTCTTTAAACGGCCTGTCTCTTAATATAGTTTTCTGACTAAAATTTAGCAATATTTTTTTATATCACCCGGCTGAATCCTGAACTAATCAGGCGTTTCCCTGAAGAACGTGAAGAAATAACCTGTCTCTTTAATGATATGATTGAAATTTATAAATCATATAAGGCTTTTTTTAGCGCAAATATCATTACTCAAAACAGGGTTTTTCTTGCTACAAAGTTTTTAATTAGAGGTGAGGCCAGGTTTGCCCTGAAACTGAAAATGGGTAAATTAATTTTTCAGTCCCTTGGTGAATGGTTTGATTCTTACGGCATCAGCAGTATGGTCAGGCGTATTCTTTATGGTCATGGGGGCATTTTTGCTGAATCAGAATCTGAAATGTCAGCACTCGCCTTTATCGTCGGGACCGGGAACTATCATAAAGGAGCCCGCTATCCTAAAAAGGGCTTTCAACATTTTTTCGATTCCCTCAGGGAG
>CAZPEK010000208.1:628-7125 GCA_964585555.1 uncultured Leptospirales bacterium
AGCTCCATCTAGCAGACTGGGGATCCCTGTCCTATATGGGTCTTTCATCATTTTTTTGCGTCCCTCGGGGGAGTTTTGTTAAAGGCCGGGTGGGCAGTTCACACCGGTAAAAAAGTTGTTCGTATCGTGGTTAACAATGATACAGCTTCCCGGGTGATTTGTGAAGACGGTTCAGAGTATCCCTGTGATTATGTGTTCAGCGATATATCCCCAAGGCTGACTGATGCTCTTTTGAATAAGAAATCTGAAAAATTTGAATACTCTCCTTCTCACAGCATACCGACAATATGCATTGGTGTGAAAAAGGGATTGAAAGCGATACCTGAAATGAAGGGAAGCAACTACTGGTGGCAGGATGGGTATGAAGTCAATTACGACAGTCCTGATGTTACTGAAGCACCGAGGATGCTTTTTATCAATTCACCGACAGCCAATGGTTTTACATCTTCAATTGATAACGCTCTTGATGCCCTGGTGCTTTTCTGTCCGGGAAATTTTCAGCAGGAGAAAAATATCTATAAGAAAGGGGAGGCGGAAGTTAAAAAATTTAAAAAGAAGCTCGCCAGGGATGTTGTAGATATTTTAGATAGAAATGTTTTTCCCGGCATCAGGTCAAAAATTGTTTTTACCGAGATAATCAGTTCTGTGGATGTCGAAAAAGATACCGGGTGCGAGCTGGGGAGTGCCTACGGAAGAAGAATGAGTGTGAGAGAAGTGCTCAAGGGTACTATAGAAGAATCTAATATCCCCCATAATTTATACAATGTCTCTTCGACAAAAAACTTTCCCGGCATGGCCGAAGGAATTTCTACCGCATCTGTTCTCCTGGAAGAGCTGACAGGGAAAAAGATCTAGTAATGGAAAGCATTTACAAAAAACTGAGAAAGCATTTGAATTCCATGCCTGTCGGATATCCGAGAACTCCTTCAGGTGTTGAGTTTAAACTTCTTGAGAAAATGTTTACTCCCCGGCAGGCTGAAATTGCTCTCCTTCTGGATCATAGATTTTTGACTGCCGAATCTTTATTCCCCCGGGCCGGCACCTCTGTTTCTTCTGTTTCAGAACTTGAAAATTTACTTGATCAGATGACAACTGCTGGAAATATTCTTTCCAAACATGATGGTGATACAAAACGTTACGCCCTTATTCCTTTTGTGGTCGGCATGTATGAATTTCAAACCGCTTACATGACACGGGAATTTTATCAGGATGCGGTAACTTATCTGAAACAGGGATATGCCATTGATTATCTTACCACCGGGGTCCCCCAGATGCGGGTGATCCCGATAGAGAAAAGTCTTTCCCCTGAAATTAAAATTAACAGCTATGATGAAATACGAAAAATTATCATGAATGCCGACAAAGGGCTTTCGGTGACCGACTGTATCTGCAAAAAGGCCCAGGCCCTTGATGGAGAGCCGTGCCGCCAGAGTGATACCAATGAAGTCTGCATTGCCCTTCATGATTATCATGACACGTATACACGGGAGGGCTGGGGACGTTCTATTTCCAAAAAAGAAGCCCTGGCAATTATCGAGAAGGCTGAAAAGGACGGTCTCGTTATTCAAACTGCCAATGAGCAGGACCCCCAGTTTATATGCGCCTGCTGCAGCTGCTGCTGCGGAATTTTAAAAATGATGAAAAGCTTTTCAAGACCCGGAGATTTTGCCGCGACGAATTACTATGCTGAAATTGATAAAGAATCATGTATCGGCTGTGGAGTCTGCGTAAAGCGGTGCAACCTTGAAGCGATACAGATCATTGAGAAAAAAGCTGTTCTCTCTAAAGAAAAATGCATCGGCTGCGGATTGTGCGTGTCGACCTGTAAACCCGGATCGATTAAGCTCGTTAACACCAGGGTGCTCACTATCCCGCCAAAAGATACAGAAGAGTTGTATAATACTATAAAACAAACAAAAAAAAGCAGGCCCCGGCAGGTGTTTACAATGATCAGGGCCCTCATGGGATTTTCTGTGAAAAACCGGTAGATTTTACCCCGGCATCTTTTCAGTTGATGGGACGGATATATTATTTTTTGGTAAGGAAGTTAAAGCAAACCGGCCCTCAGTTTTATTCCCTTCTTAAAATATGATTTGACGGAAGACAATTTCAAGAAAATAAAGGACAAATTGAAATAGAAGGGCATGGTTTGTATTAAATGCCAGAGGTTCTATTGGAATGACATATAAAAAAACTAAGAACTTAATTCTGGATCTCGAAAAGCAGGGGCAACTGGTTCGAATTACCGATGAGGTTGATCCTTATCTTGAGATGGCGGAGATACAGCGAAGAGTCTACCGGTCAGGCGGTCCAGCTGTTCTTTTTGAAAGGGTGAAGGGCTCTTCCTTTCCTGCCGTGTCAAATTTATACGGCACCCATGACCGAATCCGCTATATTTTTCGTAATGCAATAAATCCTCTTAAAATATTTATGCATATTGTCGGCAGCCCCCGGGAGGCATTCAAGCATCCCTTTAAAACTTTGAGAATCCTTTTCTTCCTTCCCCGTGGTCTGCCCAAAAGGGTGAAGGCCTTTCGTGCACCGGTTCTTAAAAATAAAACAACCATTGATGAATTACCAGGGATTGTTTCCTGGAAGGATGACGGGGGCAGGTATATTACGCTTCCCCAGGTCTATTCACAGAATCCGGAAGGGAAGGGACCCCTGTCTTCAAATCTTGGCATGTACAGGGTCCAGTTAAATGGTAACGAATATAAACCTGATGAAGTGGGTCTTCATTACCAGATTCACCGGGGGATTGCTCATCACCACCAGGAATGTTTGAAACGTAAAATTCCCCTGAAGGTGAGTATTTTTATCGGGGGGCCCCCGGCAATGACAGTCGCCGCTGTGATGCCCCTGCCTGACAACGTCCCAGAGGTTGCATTTGGCGGACTGTTAGGTAAAAGAAGATTTCGTTATACGAAGGTTAAGGGTCACGTGATTGCCGCAGAGGCAGATTTCTGCATCACCGGTACGATTGATCACGGGGCAGTTAAACCTGAAGGTCCCTTTGGGGATCATCTCGGCTATTACAGTCTTACCCATGACATGCCGGTAATGAAGGTTGATGCAGTGTACCATCGTGATGATGCAGTATGGCCCTTTACGGTTGTCGGCCGCCCTCCCCAGGAAGATACTGAATTTGGTGATTTTATACATGAGATAACCCGGCCGGCAGTGAGCTCAGAGGTCTCGGGTCTGAAAGAGGTGCATGCGGTAGACCAGGCTGGTGTCCATCCACTGCTTCTGGCTATTGGTTCTGATCACTATGTTCCGTATATGAAAAGATCAAGACCAGCTCAGCTTCTGACTGTTGCAAATGGAATTTTTGGTTCGGGACAGTTGTCTCTTGCCAAGTATCTTTTGATTGCTGCTGAAGAAGATAACAGTGAATTATCTACTCGTGATATCCCTTCCTTTCTTTGTCATATCCTTGAGCGTATCGACCTGAAACGGGATATTCATTTTACTACTAATACGACTATTGATACGCTTGATTATTCCGGCGATGGATTAAATGAAGGATCTAAGGTAATACTCGCTGCATCAGGTGAACCAGTGCGAAAACTGGATAATAATGCTGCTGCTTATTTTACTCTCCCAAAAGGTTTTTCTGATGCGGTGTGTCCCTTGCCGGGTGTACTGGTGGTGAAGGGCCCGAGGTATAAGAAAAAAAATGCTGATGCAGAAAAACTGAAAAAATTTCTGGAAAAACAAAAGGGGCTTAAGGGCTTTCCCCTGATTGTTGTTGTAGATGACAGCCGGTTTGTGTCTGAAAATATCGATAATTTTTTATGGGTTACCTTTACCCGGTCTAATCCCGCTTCTGATATAGATGGATTGAACAGTTTTTATGACAACAAGCACTGGGGTTGTGAAGGTTCGATTATTATAGATGCACGAATAAAACCCCATCACGCTCCGCCTTTAATTGAAGATGAAGAAGTAAATAAGCGGGTAGATTTAATTATGGATACATATCCTCAGCTTGTAATGAAATAATAGAACAAGTGTCTTCAGCCTTATTGCATTAATTAAATGAGACAGTGTGTATTGTCATTTTTGGTTCGCCTGAAAAGCGGTAATGGGCATTGTTGCTTTTAATTGTACGCTTTTTAAACTTCCTTTTCAACCTCATCAAAGTCCCGGAGAACCTCCGGATCATTCTGGGTCTTGAAAAAATTTATTACAAGCATCATAACCGTGTTGGCGAGAAAGCCCGGTACGATCTCATACATGAGAGCCCCCATGCCGGTTTCCTTCCATACAATTAAAACAATAGTTCCCGTGAGCATGCCCGCCATAGCTGACTGCCAGGTGGTCTTTCGGCTGAAGAGGGAAAAGAGTACCAGGGGGCCGAAGGCGGCGCCGAAACCCGCCCAGGCATAGGCAACCAGTCCAAGGACCGTCTGCTCAGGGTTAAGGGCCAGGAGCAGGGCCACTGCTGAAATAATGATGACACAGGCCCGGCCCGCCAGGACCAGTTCTTTTTCCGTGGCATTTCGGTTGATGACTTTCAGGTAAAAATCTTCCGTGAGGGCCGATGAGCTGACCAGAAGCTGTGAGTCTATCGTAGACATGATGGCTGAAAGGATCGCAGCCAGCATGACGCCTCCCGCCCAGGGGCTGAAGGTTTTTTCAATCATGTAGATGAAGACCTTTTCTTCCTCGCCCCCGGTGAGTCCCGGGAACATGGCTATGGCAATGAGCCCCACCACCGCGGCCCCGGTGAGGGAGACGGCAACCCAGACCAGGGCGATGGACATTGAGCGGGGAAGATCTTCGACTTTTTTTATGCCCATAAAACGGGCAAGGATATGGGGCTGGCCAAAGTATCCGAGGCCCCAGGCCATGGTAGAGATGACGGCAGTTACGGTTATTCCGGCACCCACGGGTGAGAGGCTTTTTCCGCCTTCACGAATAAGTTTGATGACGCTTTCACTTCCCCCCATGGAATTAATGGCCATGGCAGGGACCAGTACAATGGCCGCTACCATCAGCATCCCCTGGAGAAGATCAGACCAGGAAACCGCGAGAAAACCTCCAAGAAATGTATAGAAGATAATGACCGCGCCGCCGGCAATGACTGCCAGGCGGTAGTCGATGGCAAACATTGATTCAAAAAGCTTTCCCGAGGCGACCAGGCCGCTGGAGGCGTAAATAGTAAAAAATATCAGTATGATGATTGCCGATGAGATGCGGAGAAGCCCTGTCGGGTCGTTGAAGCGTTTTTCGAAAAATGTAGAGAGGGTGAGGGAATCTTTTTTCTCGGTGTAGACCCGCAGGCGCCGGGCCACAAAGTACCAGTTGCATGCCGTACCGGCGAAGAGGCCAACGGCGATCCAGATCTTTGACATCCCCCCGAGGTACATTGTTCCGGGGAGCCCCATGAGAAGCCAGCCGCTCATGTCGCTCGCCTGTGCGGAGATGGCGGTGACCCACTTGCCGAGGCCCCGTCCACCGAGAAGGTAATCTGCGATACTGGCGGTGCGCCGGTAGAAGTAAATGCCTATAAAAATTAGAAAGAGAAAATAAATTGAGAAGCTAATGACAGTAGGGGGTTTGATCATTTTTTTCCCTTGTGAAAAAATTATAACCGGTTCAGGGCCGATGATATCTTTTCCCGATTAAAAAGAAATATCATCTTCTGTCAAAGAAAAAATCTTTGACATCCTGGCTGAAGAGGTTTATTTGAAGTTATATAAAGATTTTATCTCCCGGCTTCAACGGGATTATTGAGTAGAGGAAACCAATGACCAATCAAATCTTAGGACGTTTTATCAGCTGGACACTGATTCTGATAATCAGTGTTACTTCAATATTCTTTTTTATTTTAAATCTGACCGTATGGCTTCTGACCGTACTGATTGACCGTCGACTCGTAATTCTTCATCAGCTTACCTGCTTCTGGGCATCATTTTACACCTATATCATGCCGACGTGGCGTATTAAGATAGAAGGAAGAAAAAATGTCAAGCGGGGGGCCTGTTACATGATTGTGTGCAATCATCAGTCACAGCTTGATATAAGTACACTTTAAGTTTGTATCCAAGGCGGAAATTTTCAGGGTTCCTTTTATTGGCTGGAATATGTACCTGAACCGTTATATCAGGCTTGTCCGTGGAGAGAAGTCTATGGTGGACCGAATGATGAAAGATTGCGAAAGAGCCCTTGATCAAGGAAGTTCGGTTTTTTTCTTCCCGGAAGGGACCCGGTCTAAAGACGGGAATATTAAGGATTTTAAACCCGGTTCTTTTATCCTTGCAAAAAAGAAAGAAGTACCTATACTACCGATAGTGCTTAATGGAACCAGCGATGCCCTGCCGAAGAATACAATGAAAACCGCGGGTGTTCACCGTATCAGGGTCAGGGTACTGCCTGAGATTCCCTTTGAAAAATTTAAAGATCTTTCGGTTGAAGAGACCAGTGAACTGGTGCGGAATATCATGGTCGAAGGGCTGGCATCACTGAAAGCTGATATGCAGGAAGGGTAG
>CAZPEK010000209.1:0-4105 GCA_964585555.1 uncultured Leptospirales bacterium
GTCAGCCGCTGGGCATCATTTTTATTTTTACCATACATTGAAAGACTGAAGGATATTGTATCACTGAAAGATCCCTCGACAGTAAAATACTGGAGGTTGTAGAGGGACTGGATAAAAACATTTTGATCGAGACCACTTCCCCCCATACCCTTTCCAAGTGCCACGGTTTTCTTAAGCTGATTCTTCATCAGCGGGGCAAGGGGAAAAGAGACAGCCCGGCCGATGAAACGGGAGTGACACGACGGAGAGACGCCGGACAACGGAAACCGAGAGCGAAGTCGGAACCCGGAGAGATGGTTTTCTTTTTTGCTTTTCTTGCGTCGAGATAGGCTTCAACCAGATTTTTATTCCCGATCAAGTAGAGACTGTTAATCCTGCAGAGAAAAAAACCATCTTTTTTTTCAACCTCATAGACTTTGTTTCCCTTGTAAGTATACTGCTTAACCTTCTCCATGGACTTGTAAAAGTCAGGAATTTCACCCTCCCCCTCAATAAGAATAAGAAACTCATTAGGCTGTTTCTTTTTCAATTCCAGGGTATCAAAAACCATGGCTACCCATTTAAGCTTATTCACAAAATCAGTATAGATTCTTTTTTCAAGGGGCTTCATTTCCCTGCCGGAACTCAGAAGCCTGATAAACTCTTCCCGGGGGATACCGTTTTTTTCCATGTATTTCTGAAGGGCCTTAAGATTCAGGGTCAGGCAGGCATCAGATCGTCCAGGAATATACTGCATTTTACTAAGCCAGCTGTCTTTTGCCGGCAGAGGCTGTAAGTGCGTCAATATCAAAAGTGCGCTAAAAAATAGAAAAGTTTTTTTCATGGGAGCCTTTGGTTTTGTAATATAGTATATGCAGCCAGCATAAGGAGACAATTCTTCTTTGCCGATTCCATGATGTCACTCTACTCTGGATTGGTAGTTTTTACAAGATAAATCTTTTTAAAAATTTTTGACAAGGAAGTCCGGACTCCCCGGCTGCAAAAAACTTTAAAAAATAAAAAATAACTGGAACTTCCTTACCAAACAGGGTATTTTATACGAGAGGAGGAAATCCATGGAAATTCAAAACATCAGCGGTGCTGACTCGGTTGCCCGGGGTTTTCACCCCGACCCAACTCCCCGTGAAGAAGTAAACACCAGGGAAATCGAAGAGAGCGTAGAGAACCGTCCCGCCCCGGAACCCGAGAAGGGACAAAACATCGATACCCGAGCCTGAAAGTCTCAGCGCAACCAGGTCAACCCGTTCCCGAAAAACTGCTTGCACTATAAAGTTACCCGCTGTATATAGTGTTTAAACAGAAACAGGATACCTGAAATGAAAAAGATACTGCTGTTAATTATTGCTTTGAGCCTCTGTGCGGGATGCTTAAAGAAAGACAAAGGCCCATCCTTCAATCTGGATGAAACCGGCAGTGGTAACGGAAGCGCCGACAAGACGAATACCGTACTCTATCAGAACCGGGATCTCTCTCAATAGAGTTAATTTTTACTTCATGCCCTTGCATCCACATACCATTCAGACTACACAGCAGGAATAATTTTATGCTCGCAATGATTGAAAAATGGCTCTTTAACTGTCTTCCAGACACCCAGTTAACTCTTATCGTTTCACGGGTGATTCTTCTGACAGCAGTTACCATCATCGCCTTTCTGGCAAAATACATTTTGAAAAAATTTTTTCACCGGCTGGTAATTAAAGCAGTTGAAAAAACCAAAAACACCTTTGATGATCACCTGGTTGAAGCGGGGGTAATGCGTCATTTATACCAGATGATCCCCCTTACCATAATTTACTTCAGCATCCATCAGATATTCGAAGCAGGCAATAGTGCCGGGGTCGCCCTTGAACGGCTTCTCCTGTCTATAATTGCTGTCGTGGTCATCCTGGCCATCAATAATGTCCTTGATGCCTTTGAGAGTTACTACCAGAGTTTTGATGTTTCCCGCACTACACCTATTAAAAGCTACCTGCAGCTGGCTAAAATTTTTCTCGTGGTCATTACCCTTGTCTTTGTCATAGCGACTCTTATTGATAAGTCTCCCTGGGGAATTGTCAGCAGTATCGGCGCCATGACCGCCATCATACTTTTAATTTTCAAAGACTGGATACTGGGACTCGTTGCCAGTATCCAGATTAACACCAATGACCTGGTCAATATCGGAGACTGGATCGAGATGCCGAAGTACAATGCCGATGGTGATATCATTGATATATCCCTTCTCAATGTGCGGGTTCGCAATTTCGACAAGACGATTACTTCCATCCCCACCTACGCCCTGATATCAGAATCCTTTATCAACTGGCGGGGAATGAAAGAAACCGGTGCCCGAAGAATCAAGCGGGTTGTTTACATTGATATATCAAGCATCTCCTTTTGTGATGATGAGCTTCTTGCTCATTTGAAATCGTTCAATCTTTTAAAAGATTATATCAATGAAAAGGAAGTTGAAATCCGGAAGCATAATACCACCCGGGGACTCCCGGGCGTTGATTCTCTCAATGGACGACATTTGACAAACCTGGGTCTCTTCAGAAAATATGCCACAGAATACCTGGTCCACAATGAACACATTGACCAGAACCTGACGCTCATGGTTCGCCAGAAGGAAGTTCAGCAGCATGGACTCCCTATTGAGATATATGCCTTTGTCAACGATACCGTCTGGCAAAATTTTGAAAACATTCAAAGTGATATCTTTGACCACATCTTTGCCATTATACCTCATTTCAATCTTTCCCTGTACCAGGCCCCTTCCGGCCAGGATCTGAAAGCACTCAAAACGGTTATATCCTCATAACAGGCTCTCCTCTGCCCCGATTTTCCAGCCTCCCCAGAGGGGACCTGGCGGATCATATCCAGATACACATGACAATAATTGCAAAAAGGTAATAAATTTTTTTCGCATCGTCTTTAGTTATGCGCAAAAAAGGACCTTCGCTTCTTTTTTTACTTGCATTATGGAAGTAAAAATACTATCTTATGTCCAATGGGAAATACTACTGGAGGATATTATGAAAAACCTGAAAAATTCAGTCGCTGTTGTAACGGGAGCGGCAATGGGGATGGGACGAAGTCTCTCTGAGTTACTACTGAAAGAAGGCTGCCGAATTGCCCTTGTCGACATCAATGAAGCTGCCCTGAAAAAAACCGCGGAAGAACTCTCTTCACAGGGCACCTGTGAAACCTTTGTATGTGACATTTCAGACAGGGAAAGCATCTCAAAACTGGCTAAAGATGTAACAGCCAAAATGGGTGATGTTTCAATTCTAGTCAATAATGCGGGCATTGTAAAGGCAGGATCAATTGAAGAGATGGACAATGACACAATTGAAAAGCTTCTCACCATCAACCTCACTTCACAATTCTGGACAACAAAAGCCTTTCTTCCTTCTATAAAAAAGAATCCAGAAGGTCATATTGTGAACTATGCCTCAGCCGGGGGCATCCTTGCAATTCCATGGATATCAGCATACTGCGCCAGTAAATTCGGCGTTGTGGGCTTCACTGACGCCCTGAGACAGGAGATGAAAAAGCTGAAGCTTCCGATTGGAGTCACCATGGTCTGTCCGAATACTGTCAGCACGGGAATGTTTGAGGGATCAAAAATGGTAACGGGAACCAGCATGCTTTCTACTGATTCAGTAACCAAAAAGGTTCTGAAGGCCATTAAGAAAAATAAAGCCATGGTCGCTGTGCCTTTTATACCCGTAAGAATACTCACCCCCCTTTCAAAGGTACTGCTGCCCATCAAGGTGATGGATAGACTGAATAAATTTCTCGGCATGTGGGACGCCAATGACACCTGGCAGGGAAGAAAATAAGGAGAGGAGACAAGACTATGAAAAAATTTAAAATAGTGCTTATAGGCTTAGGAATTATCGTACTGTTGAACGGTCTCCTCATGGGAATCAATATTCTTCAAAAGGGCATCGGTGGCTACAAGGGTGAGTCAATGAAAACAATCATTGGCGTAGACCCCGCATCAGCAACTATTGATGATCTTAAAAAACTGGACAAGGCTCAGATCTTTCAGCTTTTTTACGCGGCACCCGCACCTGATTTCTCTTCGATGACGGGTGAATCTAGAGCCGAAACGCTTCCT
>CAZPEK010000209.1:4164-7123 GCA_964585555.1 uncultured Leptospirales bacterium
ATCATTCCTAACAAAAAACAATGCCCCGCCTGAACTCACAACTTTTTCGGTCCCGGTCACTGGGAAGGAAAAGCCTTCTTCCCCTTTGAAAAAGATAAGGGCTGGGGCTACAATCTTTTCAAAGTCTCTTCGGGAGATAAAGACTCTATCGCCCGAACCAGGAAGATGAAAACCTATACAGGAAAATCAACAATAGACGACCGTAACTCTTTTCATCTCGATTACAGTCCCTTCAACGGGGGCCTGGTACACTCAATGCATGATGAGATCAGAAAAGTAAATGACCGGCTTTTTATATGCATGGGCCACATGGCAGCAGGCGGTGGTTCAATTAATCCGGCGCCATTCATCCTCCACGGAGAGCCCTCACCCTGGGTGGGGCCAGACAAGTAATCCCCATTCCCTGCCCCTTTCCGGGGCGGGGAAAACTTACATGCAGGCAACCTCTTCCTTTTTCATCTGTTTTAAAAGTTTACACAGGTTTTACAATTGGTACAATTTACAGCTGGACAGCATGCCCGGTATGACTTTACTTTTACAAAAAATAACGGAAGACCTGATGAAATCATACTACCTGCAGCATGTCCCCTTTGAAGGCCCGGGTTATATTGAAACCCTCTGCCGCAGCAGGGACATATCACTGAAACAGACGGCCCTCTTCAGGGGAGAGGCCTTTCCTTCACCAGACCAGTTCGACCTTCTCTTTGTCATGGGGGGCCCCATGAGCGTTCACGACAGCAGGTTATATCCGTGGCTTAAGGCGGAAAAAAAGTTTATCGAAACTTCTATCCGCGCCGGAAAAACCATTATCGGAATATGCCTCGGGGCCCAGCTCATCGCCGATGTTCTCGGGGCTCCCGTTTCCAGAATCAGGGAAAAAGAAATCGGCTGGTTTCCTGTACATAAAACATCTTCACCCGAGACTTCCCTCGAAGCCATTTTTCCGGAAAGTTTTTATGCCCTTCACTGGCACGGTGAAACCTTCGGTATTCCTTCCGGGGCCCACCGTCTCGCTGCCAGCGAAGCCTGCGAAAACCAGGCGTTCGTCTATAGCCAGAATGTTCTCGCTCTCCAGTTTCACCTTGAGTCTACAGAAGTATCAATTAATGATATTCTTATTAATTGTGCCGATGACCTGGATAAAGGTCCCTGGGTGCAGACCCCCGAAGAGATAAGGAATCCGACTCATCTTTCCGGAAGCAATTCCGTGATGGAAAAGATTATTGACGGTCTTACCAATCCCTGACTGCCGGCCAGGGAAATAAAATATTTTTCTAAATGTGCTTGTCAGCAACTTATTTTGCTGATAAAATATCTTTTATTGTTTTATGTACCTTGCCAACAGCAGCAGGAGAGGTGTATAAAACCCTCATACAACATTTAAAGGAATGGTGATCTTATGAAGCGTTTAACTGTTCTCCTCATTGCACTTCTCTGTATTGGCAGTACCGGACTTTCAACGCCAACCCAGGCACGGGACCGGCATACCGGGCTTCTTCTGGAAACAATTGGTGTGCTCTCTGCCCAGGGAGTCTATCTCACCTACACATCTATCGGAACCCTGGCAGACGGCCACGCAAAGGGTAACTATAAAGATGACTTTTCAGTGAAACTACTCAATGAGTACAATGCCCTCAGCCGTTCATCAATCAAACAGCTGAACAAACTTCTTTCTTCCGGCGTGCTTGGACAGACCGATGTGACCTTTGTGGCAAAACTCATTCAGACCTTTGAGCTTCTGACCGCTCAGTCCAATGGCTATAAAAATTATATACTGACACAAAATAAAGCACACCTGAAAGTTTATTCAGAAAAACGGCGTGAGGCCTGGAAAAATATTGCAGAATTACTTGGACTCAACAAATAGTATCAGCAATACTGCACCCGCCAGCATCAACAGCGCTCCCGCGAACCGGGAGCGCCAGTTACTCTCTTTAAACAGCAACACGCCAAAGACAACTCCAATAAGCATCTGCAGCAGCGTCAGGGCATTCACATAAATTACATTTGCCGCGACATTCTTTGCCTACTCAATGCCGAGCATATGAGAATAAAAAGTGATAATGCCAAGAAGCCCCTGTACGGCAAGATGCCCTTTCTCATTCTTCAGCTCCCGTACATATCCCGGGGCCTTTTTGAAGTTCAAAAACATGGTCAGAAAAAGAAACACCGAAAAGAGATTCCAGTAAAACGAATAGGCAAAGGCCCCTCCCCCGGCAGAATCTATCGCCACCCGGTCGAGGGTTGTGGTAAATCCATAAATAAAAGCAACCCCGAGAAACATGAGCCCCCCGCGGTTTTTTAGAAGTGAAAAAAAAGGCTGGAGTAAGGAAGTTTTCCCTTCAAGGCCGATAACATAGGCACCGCATGAAAGGATAACAATCCCCCAGAGAGACCTGCCTGCCGGCACCTCTCCAAAAACAAGGTAGACATTTATCAGCATAAAAAAGGGAATAAATGACATAAAAGGAAGAGACTCCGACAGGTCATACTTCTTGACAGCATGAAGCTGCATAAGTGACGCGATTGCTGTAAAGCCTGCGGTGACAGCTATTGTTTTCCAGAAAAGAATACTGTCGGCAACCGAAAGGCTGTTAAAAAAAAGCAGGGGGAGAAGAAACAGAAGACTGAAAAAACGCCCCGAGAGGGCAAGAACCCCGCTGCTCACATGGGGAAGAAAACGCTTAATGTAAACAAAACGAAGGGCGAAAAAAAGCGCCGCGTTCAGACTGGCAAGTATCCACATGAAAAACTCCCGTTATCCGTCAAAGACCCCGGGAATATTCATCCCGCATCAGATTCTTGTCACCCGTAGCCAGGACATGATCAATTGCAGCAACCATAGACTTTTTATCCTTTTGCAGTGTCCCGTTAACAGGAAGATAATTTGAAGCATGAATTCCCCATTAAGAATTTGTAAAACTGATGATGGCCGAGTTATGAACGGTCGAGTAGCATC
>CAZPEK010000210.1:0-7118 GCA_964585555.1 uncultured Leptospirales bacterium
ATAAAATGAGCGTTTAAGTCTTATCCTCAGAGGTGCTAATCGTGTTTTTTCCAGTTTTAAGATATTGAAATTATTTTTAGAATATTAAAAAAGAAAGTGACATCTCTTTTGCCGGAGTGATAGTGTCTGTCCTGTATGAAAAACAAGACGTCTGAAATATCAAAGATCATTTTTTCTTTTTTAATACTTTTTTTCTGTATCTCAGGATTGTCAGCGGAAACTGAAACCCCCATGGGTGCAGTTGCGGGAATAATTGGAAACAGCCCCAGAACTTTCAGGCTCTCGGCGGGTATTGAAAAGCAGCTTCTCGGTATCCTTCGCTCCGCAGGACGTTTTGATATTGTTAACTCTCCTCTTTTGAAACAGGAATTAAGAAATTTTAAGTGCCTTGAAGAAAAATGTATTCTCCGCTTTGCCCGGCGTGCAGGGTTTTCTCTTTTGATACATGGAGAGTTGGATGACCGGGGTGATGAACTGTTTCTGGTTCTCTCTGGTTACGGAATGGATTATCCCTTTCAGGGACGCCTGGTCTACCGGTACCGGGCCAGGATTCCCATGGGGGGAGGTATCGGCGCACGGGAATATAACTTTATTACCGAAGAACATGCCGCGCGTTTTATGGCGGGATTTTTTAATGTTTTTAAACTTCCTGCTTCGATTACACTTAAGAATAACGGAATAGCAACAGCACCCGATTTCCCAGTCTATGGTACCTTGCGTGTATTCAGAGCCGACATTTCCGGCGGTCGGAGACAGACTTCCTACAAATATACCGGAACGGTTACCAGGATGCCTGACGGCTCAATAAAAACCAGCGGTAGTGTGCGTGACGGTGATTATATCCTCGGCTCTTTTAAGGATAAAGCTGATTTTTTAAAAACATTTTATGAAGGAAGAAAAAGAGAGCTGATATTTAAAAGACATGGTTTCGAGTCTATCATTTATACTATTTTACTTGCCCCCATTGCCAGTGCCGCGATGCCGGTGGTAAATCCGTCTTTCGGCTATTACATGAATAATGACTGGGCTGGCCTGGGGCTCTGGTCTCTGAACGCGGCTCCCTGGATTTATTTTGAAGTAGATGGATTCATGGCACACAGGGATATTCAAAAGAAAAATAAATGGGTGACCAGGTATACACGAACCAACTATGCCTTTGCCTGGTATATGGCTTTTGCCGGCGGCACTTCTCTTTTTATTGATACTCTCTCTCATCAATATCTTTTTGAGGCTTCACAGTTTAAGGGTATTTCCAGTATTTTAGGGAATTCGTTTCTTGCAGGGTATTTTTCTGTTATATCCGGCGGAGGCGGTCATTTTTACCGGGGGTACCGGGGATGGGGTTATCTGTATTTTCAGATAAATAATACCCTGATGTATCTTACCATGTATGCCTTTACACCGCCGGCCTATGAAGGGGGAGGCTCTGGTAAAATAAACCGGAAACTTGCATGGTCCCTGGCAGGGGCTCTCGGCGCAGTTAAAATAGTCGAAGTAATACACGCGGTACTTCTTCATGATAAAATCAGAAATGGTACAGTTGAAGAAGAGAGCTTTGCCTTTGCGCCGGTTTTCCGGTTTGATGCTGCGGGAAACAGTATGTGGGGGATTCAGGCTGCCTTCAGGTTTTAGAAAATGAATATTTCCATGAAAAAATCCCGGGGCCAAAAGGCCGCCGGGAATGTTTCATTTTGGGGAGTTTTAATGAAACCGTTACTATATAATACCCCTGAGAACCAAAAAGGTTCCAAATTTTTTTAAAAATTGCCGTTAGATGAAATATAATATCAATTTTTACTCTGTTGTATCATCGCTGTCCGTAGATTCATAATAAAGTGATGCCGTATCGGTATAGGTCAGGCAGGTCTCTCCATCTTCATCATATGAGGCGCATTCATATTCTTCGATTTCTTCCTTTGCCACCTGGTAGTCATCCTTATAGATAATTATTTCGACTGATGCCGCTTCGTCTTCCTTTGTCACGGATATGTCTATAGAATTAAAATCTATTACCTTTTCATAGGTGTAGTATGTTGAGCCTTCTTCATAGATTGTCCCGTCAAAAAATATAAAATCGTCGCCATTGACAAGATAATTGCCGCTAAAGTTTCCATTGTTGCTGATTATATAAATACTGTACTCTCCGTCATCCTCGGCAAAGCATGATGAAATGGCAAGTGTCAATGGTATCAGTAATAAAAGAAGTATTAGAAATTGCCGAGATTTTGTGTTTTTTTTCACGATGGTTCTCCTTCCCGTTCATTTTTATAGTTAAACCCTTTTTTTGTTGAGAAGGTTCCCGTTTTTTGCATAAAAAAAGGACCCTCCCGCAGGGGAGAGTCCTTTTCAGAAATATATAGTTACTGTACAGATTTACTGTACAAGCTTTCGAATTATTTCAAGGGCCTGCCGGGCCTCAGATTCATTCATTTTTCCTTTTTTATAAAAGTGTACCTTTTTGTCCACACCGATTATGATGACCACAGATTTCTGGTTACAGTTGCCGAGTCCCCAGGCATCTCTTAGAATATATTCAGGATCGGTAAGAATAATGGTCCCCGGGTACTGTTTGATTTTTCTGCGGGCCATATACCGGATAACAGAATCGGGTTTCCAGGGGGCATCTTTCATGTTTGCAATGCCGATGGGCAGTTTTTTCTCTCTGGGGATTTTAGCTTTTTGTACCAGTGTTGCAAAAAGATCGTTCTGGTCTGTGACATCTACATCATTATAGAGAATGATGAGGACTTTTTTCCCAAAATCGGGTATCCAGGCTGGATTATTTCGGGTGTCCCGTACTTCGATATTTTGGAGCACTGTTCCGGTACTGATAGAACCGGCAAGTACAGCAAAAGAAGTAAAAACAGCAAGTACTGCTGTAATTGTAATGGAGGTTTTTTTATTCATAGCCTTACCTTCAGTATATTTTAGTATTACCCTCTCCATTCCTCTAAAAGTAGCAGAAAAAAAATCTGCTCATCTGTCAAGATTTTTTGCAGAAAAAATAAAATATAGTCAGTAATTATAGGTTAAAGTTTTTTCGCGGGAATTACCTCTAGGGCTGGAGTGTTGGTCCTCGTGCATGGGCCCAACACTCCAGCCTTAGAGGTAATAAAGCTTAATGAATAGATGGTGAAATGATATTATATTATTTGATAAAAGAGGGCTGGATTATTCAGCCCTCTTTATTGTGTTAGAATCTTCCTTCCCAGTCAATTTTGGCAGTTGCTTTCATTACTACTGCCAGTGAAATTGCAGAACCGGTAAGAATAAGAATTCCCGTATGGGCGGGGAAGTAAAAGGCAATTGAAAAGAAGATCTGAAACATGGCCAGGCCGATAAGTACCGCATCAACCAGGTGGCGTCCCCGGTTGAGCTGCTTTGCGTAGAAAAAGATCATCCCTCCTGAAATTATCGAAGCGATAATGAATCCGATAATGAATCCGGTATAGCTGACAAGATATGAGAGGAAAAAATGAAAGAAAAGAAAACCTGTCCCGAAGAAAAGGAAATGCATAAAGTGAAGGCGAATGTTATAGGCAAGAGAAAATATCAGCAGTACCGCAAGGAAGAGTACAATAGCAAGGGGGGAGTAATAGTAAAGGTTTGAAACAATCTCATAGATTTTTTTGCCGGTGTCGAAGGATATGGCAAGGGGCTGGCGGGTAATAATATTTTCACCCTTCCATAAAATTTTTGTGCGTTCCTTTTTTGTGTCAATAGCGGAATGGACCATCGAATTATCGAGGTAATTGATTACATTTTCCGGGAAGTCTGTATCAATAGTAAACGAAAATTTTGGAATTTCCCGTGTCTCTTTGTCAAGGGCATATCGGAAATTATTCAGACCCTGACAGCTGTAAGTAACCCGTATCGTGCGTGTCTCTCCCGGAGCCATTGTGCCGCTCCAGTCAATGCCGTCGGCAACCCGCTGATCACCATTATAGGTTTTTCCATTGATTGTTATAACCGCATTGTGAATATTGTTCCCTCCCGTCGGCAGGGGAAGGTGGAAAAATATTTCCTTTTGTCTTCCTATTAAATTTTTTATTTTCCAGGTGCCGTTGAAGTTGAGCCGGTAGCCGTTATAGACCTGCAGGCCCTTTTTGCGGATATCACGGTCAATTCGCGCATCGATGTCGGTCTTCCAGATTTTGATGTCCCGGTGAACAAGTTTATTCACACTGTAGGGTTTTCCTGTTTTCCAGTGATGGCGTTCAACCCTGGTTAGCTGCCGGTATGATATGGCGGGTGGGGCCTGGACAATGCTGCCGCCCCAGATCTGGCGAACTTCCTTCAAATTATCGCTGTACCTCGATGTACCGCGCTGTTCTGTTCTCAGGCCGATGAGCACCGCCACTGTTGACAGCCCGACAGCAAGTATCCCGAGCAGCAGGTAGTTCATGAGCCGTGATAAAAATGAGGGATTTGCCTGGTAGAGTTTGAGCAGCAGAAATCCCATTGCCGCGATAAAAATTAAGAGTGCCCCGAAGGCGAAGCTTGCTCCATACATGTTGGTTCCTCCATGGTGTTTTAATCTGTTTCTTCCATGGTAGACAGAGACTGTGAAAAGATTATGAAATAACTGTGAAGAGAATCTGAAAGGGATTTTTTAAAAAAATTTATTGATTAATTGCAGGAAGATTACATTATCAATTATTATATAAAAAAGGGGAATTAAACTATAAAAATTTATGTGTCTTCCTAGCCTTTTTTTGGGCAAATTAAACAGGAGGCCTAAAATGAACGAAAAAAAACATACCATGAGCTATGACCAGAAACCGTGGCTCGACTTTTACGCTGACGGGGTACCCCCGGTAATTGATTACGAGGAAATCACTATTGGTGAAATTCTCGACAGGTCTGCGGAAAAGTGGCCGGACAGAGATGCCTTGATTTTTCAGGGATACCGGATGACTTTCAGTGAACTCCGGGAAGCAGCCAACCGTTTTGCCTCATGCCTTCAGAGCTTTGGGGTGAAGAAAGGAGATTCAGTCGCCATACTTCTTCCCAATATGATACCCTGTGTTGTCGCCTACTATGCCGTTTTGCGCATAGGAGCTATTGCAGTGATGAATAATCCCCTTTACAGTGACCGTGAATTGAAGCATCAGTTTAATGAAAGCGGGTCGAAGGTTCTGATTACCATTGATCTTCTGGCGAATCGTATGGTCAATCTGCGTCCTGAGACCGGAATTAAACAAATTGTTTATACAGGCCTGGGAGATTATCTTCCTTTTATAAAAAAAATTCTTTATCCCCTGGTGGCAAAGAAAAAAGGGCTCTCTGCAAAGGTTGAAGAAGCTGATGATCTTTATAAATGGAAGACATGCATCAATCAGTTTAGATCTCTACCGTCACATGTTTCTGTCGGTTTTGATGACACGGCAGTGTATCAGTTCACCGGAGGAACGACTGGTGTATCGAAGGCGGCTATTCTTACTCATCGGAATTTGAGCTGTATGGTTCAAATGTATAAGGCCTGGTTTCGAGAAGAAGCCGACAGGGATGGGAGTATGCTTTCTGCGCCGCCGATATTTCATGTTCTCGGTATGTCGGCTGCCATGAATCTGCCGATTTTTATCGGCTGGACCATCCTGCTGATTCCGAAACCCCAGGCCCCTGAGCTTATTGAAGCGATAAAGAAGTATCAACCCACGGGTTCGCCCCTTGTACCGACCATGTATGTTGGATTGCTGCAGCATCCTGATATCTCCAAGATTGATCTTTCATGTTTTACTTTGATGACTTCAGGGGGCTCTTCTCTTCCTGTGGAAGTGCTTAATGCGTTCAAACGTCTCACGGGAGTAGAAATCAATGAAGGATTCGGTATGACCGAAACTTCCCCCCAGACCCATCTTAATCCTTTTGGGGGGAAGACAAAGCCCGGATCAATCGGGGTCCCGTTCCCTGACACTGAGGTTCGCATTGTTGATCTTGAGACCGGTGAACGGGAAATGCCTCCCGGTGAAGAGGGTGAAATGATTTTCAGGGGGCCTCAAATGACAAAGGGGTACCTCAACAGGCCGGAAGAAACTGCCAGTGCCATCCGGGATGGATGGGTTTTTTCCGGTGATATCGCATACATGGATGAAGAAGGATATTTTTTCGTAGTAGACAGGAAGAAGGACCTGATTATTTCAGGGGGGTTTAATGTGTATCCCCGGGACATCGAAGAGGTTTTCTATGGTAACCCGAAGATCGACAAGGCAGCCGCCATCGGGATTCCTGATGAGAAGCGGGGAGAAAACATAAAGGTGTTTGTCACTTTGAAACCGGGAGAAAATGCTTCGCCAGAAGAGATGATGGAATTCTGCTGTCCAAAGCTGGCAAAATATAAATGGCCGGTGGCTATTGAAATACGGGATGAACTTCCCATGTCTACTGTGGGAAAAATTCTTAAAAAAGAACTTCGCACTGAAGAATTGAAAAATAAATAGCGGTGTTAAGGCGGCATTAACAGGTGCCGCCTTAACGTCTTACATCGCTAATTGTATTGCCATGGCTTTAAAAATCATCATATAGTGCATGGTTCCGCCGAGAAGTATAAAAATATGAAAAAGTTCATGAAAGCCCATGGCCCCTTTGAAGAGGTTTGGTTTTTTTGCCAGATAGACCAGTGCCCCGATAGTAAAGAAAAACGCACCAGCAAAGAGATAAAAGAGGACTATTGAGGGCATTACTTCAGAAATTCTTTTCATGGGGATGACGGCCATCCAGCCCATGGCGAGATAGATTGCAATGTTGAGAAAACGGGGGGCATTGATGAACCAGAATTTAAATATAAAACCAAAGAGAACCAGTGACCACTGGGCAATGAGGATGGCTTTGAGCATTGTTCCTTCAAGGTATAGAAGGCATACGGGTGTATATGAACCGGCTATCATAAAGAATATCGCCAGGTGATCAAGCTTGCGCCAGAATGTTTTTTCATTTTCGCTTTTTTTATTTGCATGGTAAAGGGAACTGGCCGTGAAGAGGAAAATTATCGAAAGGCCGTAGATGAGGACTGCGGTCATCAGTTTAACATCAGTTCTGGTAAAAATTACCAGCCATATAGTACCTGCCAGTGCCGCAAGGGCACCAATAAAATGAGAGAAAAAGGCGATTTTTTCGCC
>CAZPEK010000211.1:0-7060 GCA_964585555.1 uncultured Leptospirales bacterium
ATCTTCTGGAACAATAAAAAAAGTCAAGATCTGCACAATGTAGCGGTTCAGCTTCATGACAGTGAATTGCTTTTCAAAGCTGTGTTCAATCAAGCTCCCATTGGGATCGCCACAATCAGTAAAAACTCCAAGGTTGCCATGGCGAATCCTGAAGATTTCTATACCATCGAAGCACTGCAGCTTGCCTACGATGTAAAAGTTGAAGTATGCAGGGGAAGAGAAAGCGACATCCTTGAAGTTATAGAAAAATCCGATATGACAAAGCGGTGCATGATGCTGAATGTTCTCTGGCAATTCCCGTGTTGCTTAACAAGGGACTTCACCCTTCAATCTTTCAATTTCAAAAAAATTGATATACCGAATACAACACACCAGAGGTTAATAAATCCATTAGAGATCATATCACCGACAGAAACTGCATAGACTCCATTCTGGATGTTAAAACTAAAATCAAGAACTCCCAGAAATATCAGACTCCCGGCGCAGACCAGTGAAAGAGACCTGCCCGGCCCTTTTTCTTTCAGCAGCATAACACCTGCAGCCAGCATGGCCAAAGCCAGTATAATATCCGGCAGGGGGAATGAATGCTCGTAGGCAAAATAGCACGCCGGGGCATTCACTGGAGCAAGACCAATGGTAAAAAAACCTATCCAGAAAAGAATAAGTCCAAGGGAAGTTATAATCTGCAATACTGCCAGGGAAGCAAATTTTTTACCTTCAGCCATTTTAGTGTACCTCACTTAATATTTTCAAGAAGGATGTGTGGAGCGATCTGAGGGGTTCACACATCCTCTTTAAAGTTTGTTCCTTGATTTAAGTTTTTTCTGCACCTTCTTAATATCTGAGTCCATAATAAACTCAACAAGACCTGGAATAAGTCTTTTTAATAAAATTGTCAGCTTTGACATGACTCCGGGAGCTATAATAAATTTTTTAGTACCAATTTTTTTAATCATCCCCCGAGCCATTTCATCAGGAGTAAAAACACTGGCTGTTTCGGATATTGCAACAGTCTCAGGGGGTTTGGTTTTATTTTCTTCTTCAAATCCCGGAGTGTTGGTATCTGCAGGACAGAGCACTGAGACCAGAATATTATAGGATTTTAATTCACTCCTCAGGGCCTCTGAAAATCCGATAACAGCAAACTTTGATGCCGAGTAATCAGTATATCCAAATACCCCGAGAACCCCTGCCATGGATGAAACATTAATGATATGCCCCCCCCTGATTTTCATATGAGGAACCAGGGCCGCAACAATACTCCAGGTCCCGTAGAGATTTATCTTCATGGTTTCATCGAACTGCTTAAAAGAGACATCGTGAAAATAATGAGGGTATGCCCTGCCTGCACAGTTTATCAGAATATCAGGTACACCAAAGTCAGCCACTGCCTTTGTCATCACTTCCCCTGCCAGGTCATTATTTGAGACATCAAGCTGCATGTAAAGAACCCGCTGGGATTCATCTTTTCTCTTTCCCTTGATTTGCTCCACAGCCTTTTCGAGGCGCTGCTGATTCCGGGCAAAGATAATTACGTGAGCGCCAAGGGCTGCCAGCTGCTGTGCAGCAGAGAGACCGATTCCGCTTGAGCCGCCCGGTATATAGACATTCTTATCTTTAAAATTCATCAAGTAGACTTCCTTTACTATTTTGTTTTCAGCTGATCCTGATCAAGGGTCTTCAGCCATTCCATTGTTCTGGCAAATCCATCATGATACGAAATTTTCGGTTTCCAGCCCAGCTGCTTCTCAGCCTTTTCAATTGAATACCTGAAACGGGAACCAAGGTTCTTGACCAGATATGTCGTAAGAAGAGGACGTGTTTTTATCCTGAGAATCTTCCACACCATCTCCATAATAAGTGCTGCCGCATATCCCGCGAAATAGGGAATGTGAGTTTTTATCTCAGGAACTCCCAGGGATTTCGATATGTTTGCGCAGAATTCCTGGAGAGTAGTCGATTCTCCATCATGAACAAGGTAGCCATTGCCAATTGCCCGCTCATCCTCTGATATAAGCATCAACAGGTCTACCAGGTTCTCAATATAGGTGGGCCATACCAGCACATTCTTCCGCCAGAAGATGAGATCTTTTTTGATTATTGCGTCAGCAAGATCGGGGACAAAGGTAAAATCATTTTTTCCGTAGACCCAGCAGGGGTACACCATGGTTACCGGAAGGTTGTGTTCCCGGTGATACTTCCAGGTCAGTTCTTCAGCCTTTATTTTATAGTCAGGATAGGGTTCTCCCCAGGGCCTGAGGGGAAAACTCTCATCCATGACCGCCGTCTCATCAATACCGAATACATCATTAGTGCTGATATCCACAAACCTCGAAACACCGTTTTCAAGAGCAGCCCGGAGACAGTTTTCCGTCCCCCCTACAGTAACCTTCTGGAAAAGACTCCTGGGAGCCCAGTCAGTCACAACTGCCGCGCAGTGGAAGACGATATCGATTCCTGCGAATGCTTTATTAAGCGACTGAAAATCACAGATATCACCGGTAATGACTTCAACCCCCCGTGATTCCAAATCCGGAATGGCAGAATCACCGGGCAGGGCATAGGCCCTGACCCTGTTTCCCTTTTTCAAATTGGCGTCAACCAGGTGACCGCCAATAAAACCGGTAGCCCCGGTAATCAGGACATTCTTCATGATACCTCCGGGATGAGGATATAATTTAGACTGCATCGATAGCTACGGCCCGGTAAAAATACCCCTGACCGGCAGACCGGCCACAGGTTCAATGCTGATATCTGTGGTATATTTTGAAAGGAAGTAAACTTCCCCCATACCCTTTACATTACAGTTGACACGAGGACCAGTGCCCCGATGCCCACAGAAATAGTAATGCCGAAACCGATGAGAACAATTTTCCGCATTCTCTTACTCCCCATCATGAAGGCCATGCCTCCCTTCAGGAGGGTATTTGAAAAGGTCGCCAGGGTAATTGCAACAGTTGCCTGATGGGCTTTCTCAGGATTGTCCCTGGCAATCTGGCTCATGGTCAGGGTGATGGCATCGACGTCAGTAAGCCCTGAAAGAATACTGACAATATAAAAACCGCTGTCACCAACCACCTTGCCGAGAAGTCGGGTAACAAAAACAATAACCGCGTAGAGCAGACCGAACTTGACAGCGGGCATAATACTGAAAGGATTTTTCAGAGGCACACCTTCACTCTCTTCACCGGCAGTTTTTCGCCAGAGAACCAGGCAGACGGCGAATCCCGCCAGGGCCATACTTCCCATGGTAACAGAAAGTTTCGAAAGAAGGTCCGCGTTAATAATAAGAACCTCGGTCAATATACGTGGAAACATGGTTGAGCAGGCAAGGAGAACCGCAAGGGCAAAGGGGAGAGCCATTGACGTATCGCCACAAGAGGCTTCAACTTCCTTACTCCTCTTTGAAAAGGTCATGGTTGTGGCGGTACTTGAAACCAGGCCCCCGAGAAAGCCGGTAATACCGATACCCTTTCGCTGCCCCAGTATCTTGATGGCCACATAACCGGTAAAACCGATACCGGAAATCAACACCACCATGACCCAGACATTATAGGGATTTACCACCGGCACATCGAGAATCTCAGGATATTTATGCATATACTTCTGTGCCAGGGGCCCCAGGTCCTTGATAAAAAATGTAAAGTTCGAATCAATAATTAAAATGGTAAAGGTTATAATGGCGAACTTCAGAATAGCCCTGATGTCTTCATGCTCAATCTTACCAGAAACCCTATTGATTGATTCCTTCAGGTGAAGTACCACGGCAACAGAAAGGGCGACAAAGATCCCCGCAACAACATAGGCCTGGTGGACCAGCACACCCACGATAAAGGTAAGAATCATGCTCACTTCAGTAGTAACACCACGCTCATTAAACTTGTTAAAACTGATAAGATACGAAACAACGGTCAGGGCGATGAGTCCGCCGAAGGAAATAATCAAAAAAGAGACATCCACCCGTGAGGCGAGAAAGGAAGCAAGAGAGCCGAAGAGGGCAACCAGTGCAAAGGTACGAATTCCTCCAAGAATATCATCAGTATGCTGTTCAACCTTTGTTGAAAACTCCCGTTCAAAACCGATAAGGGCTCCGAGGAAAAGACTGATAATAAAGGGCTGCAGCATCTGAAGTTTAATCATTGGTAATGTCCCCTTTCTCTATACAATTCAGAAACTATAATACAGCTGAATTACGGTCTGTCAATTATAAACTTTTACGCTGTTATTTCAAATTTCAATCTCTTTTATTTTTTCTCATCCAGTTCAATAATACCGATATCCTCGAGACTTTCGCTTTTGAGAATATCTCCCGGTGTGACAAAATGAGGAATAATACCACATACTTCCAAAAGATAATTTCTCTTACCTGCAGCTGCCGGTGCCGGAGTGCCTGTGATCATATTATCACAGGTAAAGCGATACATGTTTCCCATGACCTTTTCAGATTCCTCACTGCTTATATCTCCTGCTGACTTTAATCCTTCCTTTCCCCCCGCCTTAAGGGCCTTCGAAATCAGGTTTCTCTGATCAGTTATAGAGGAATCAGAACCGGTAGCCAGAACAGAACGAAACATGGGCTTCTCATCAACGAGAAAACTGTAATTTCCACCATCTGGCCCCTTTGCTTCACTGTAGCAGCGGTATACCAGCTCTGAACAGGTCACCGGTTGTTTTTTATTATTTTTAAGATAGAGGGAAAAATGCTTTTTCAAAGTTCGACTTACCGTCCATGCAACCATGGGGTTAAAATGCACCCTTTCTACCAGGGAAATAATTGCCAGGAAAAAGATCGCTTCAAACTCATAGCGGTGTTCCTCGCTGAAATACCTTTTTGCCTCATCCAGTACCGGCCCTATATTATCAAAAACCTCTTCATATCTTTTAACGATAATATACTTACTATGATCAAAGCTTTCTGCCAGGGTCCGTTTCAGTACTCCGTCACCAACCGCCTCAATAACCTGAGGCTCTCCGGTTTCTTCATCTTTTCCGATAAAAACTGCCGCGTGATTGACACAGCTGCGGTCAAAACAGCGGATCAGCCGTGATACAAGTTTTTTCCCATTATAAAGAAGTATATCCCCGGGAAGAAGTTCGCTGGAGGTTATTTTTGTAAGACCTGAAGGTCGTTTGCATTTTCCCATGATCCGGCTCCTGTTACATGACGGTATACGAAACCATTTTATATAATATATGGGGTTTAAAGATCAACTAATAAATATTCTGGGATTTTGATGTATAGTAATCTGAGCTGTCAGCAACCAGCTCATGAGATACAATGCATCTTTATAGAACAAGAATAATTTCGCTTCCAGATTAAAATATTGACAAAAGGCACCGGCCATGCAAGGCTTTTTTAAATTTTGATGCACCTATTTCCAAAATCGTCATTATCAACAATTATCAATGATAGAAACTATAAGCATATCAACTCTATTTCTTTTTATTCTCCTCACATTGAGTCTTGGAGTTCTTTTGACCGGTGTTCTTTTTTACATTTACATCTACTGGCAATCAAAACAGTCTATCCACCTTGCAATGCTGGTCCTTGGATTTTTAGGGGTATTTTTTGCAGGTTTCGAACTGCTGGTAATTGTAAATACATTAATCAATGAGCCCGGTCTGGCACTGAAATTTCACCGTTTAGAAGCACTTACAGCCCTCTTCTTTATAGTTGGTATTCCCTATTTTATGGCTAATTTCCTGACAAACAAGCGATTTTTAAAAATTCCACATAACAAAATAGTCATTGGGGCCCTTGTTGTATCACTGCTGTTTCTTTTTATTGCCTTTGCTTTTCCTCATTTATTTGTTTCTCAAAACAATATCAGTGAACCCGGAGTCGGTTTTGTCAGGGGAAAACCGGGACTTGTATATTTTATAAGAAATATGATAATTGGCCTTATAATGATTTATGCTTTAATCAGTATAATCATAGAATTTAAACATGAAAAACGAAACCGGTTTATTTATTTTATTCTCCTTGGTATAATTATTGCAATCCTTACCGGGGTTGTTGACCTGGTTATGGGTTTAGACCGGGGAAACAGAGGAATCATTTCATATAAATACTTTTCAGCATTCACCTTCGGATTTACGATCCAGATTATTTTTTTCATGATAGGAGTAATTCAACAGTTTATTGACCAGACAAAAAATATTGAACGGGCACTGAAGATTGAATCTCTCGGTCTTTTTGCAGGGGGAATAGCCCATGATTTCAACAATCTTCTGACCACAATCTCGGGTAATGTTTCCATATTAAAGCAGGGTAGTGACGATGCAGATGAAAATCAGAAAATCCTCAATGATATGGAAAAGGCCACCTTTCTTGCCAGTGAATTGACCCAACAGCTTTTAACATTTTCTAAGGGGGGAGCGCCGGTTAAAATTGTTACGTCCATTAAAGATCTGATTATGGATACAGCCGGTTTTATCCTGAGCGGATCTCCGGTGAAAGTAGAGTATAAAATTCAGGACACCCTGTGGAATGCTGATGTTGATCCAGGCCAGTTGAGCCAGGTTATTCACAACCTTCTTTTAAATTCGCTCCAGGCAATTAATAAAAACGGCATGATTACTATCTGTGCAGAGAACGTGATACCAAAAAGCGATAAAGAGAAAAAAATAAAAATAATCATTAAAGACAATGGTAAAGGGATATCTAAAAAAGCACTGAATAAAATTTATGACCCCTATTATACTACAAAAGATACTGGAAGCGGTCTCGGTCTTTCAATATCAAAATCGATAATTGAACGACACTATGGCTCAATTGAATTTTTCTCTAAACAGGGGGTGGGAACAACTGCTACAATTTTTCTCCCTGCAACAGAGGATCTGGCAAAAGAGATTCAAATTAAAGAAGGGCGCCGGTCTTTAGGCGGCATAAACATTCTTGTTATGGATGATGATGAAATGATTATTGCCGTAGTATCGCGGATGCTTCAGATGATCGGCTGCATCCCGGTATTTTCTCTCCATGGGGAGGATGCAATCGATAAATATATAAAGGCAATGGAAACCGGCCAGCCCTTTGATTGTGTGCTTCTTGATTTGA
>CAZPEK010000212.1:0-7041 GCA_964585555.1 uncultured Leptospirales bacterium
CCAAGACCGGGAGAAATACGAAGAATAATATTGGTGCGGTCGGTATCTTTTGCACAGTAGGCCAGGGTCTGCTGAATGCGGTGATTCAGGTAGTCCCTCTCTGTCATTGCAGCAAGTTCTTCGAGTGAAGGATTTATTGAACTTTCCTGCTCCCATTCTTTATAAAATATTTCGAGGAGGGAAAGGAAGATGTCTTCTTTGTTTTTAAAATACTGGTAGACTGTGCCTCGGCCGATTTTTGCTTCTCTGATAATGTCGGATATCTGGGTGTCAAAATATCCTGTTTGAGAATAGAGACGTTTGGCATGTTCAAGGATATTATTTCTGGTTTCTACAGCCCTTGACATATTTCCCCCCGGAGGTACAATTATTACAGTTGCTGAAGTATCTGTTTGTTTCTTTCCAAGTAGCAGAAATTGCAGTCTCATGTCAATTTAAATTTATTCATCGCCGATAAAAGGAAACCTACTCTTGAGTTTTTTCTCCAGGTGTTATTTTTATATACAGAGAAAGTCAATATGATCATTAAACGACTTTTGCAAAAAAAGCTTGACATTATTTTAAATATGATACTGACATGTCAGTACCGCAAAACTGATATGTCAGTATTTCAATTGAAAGGAGAAAAAAATGTCAAATTTACCAGAAATCCCGAAGGATACAACAATTAAGACCCTGTTGTCTGAAATTATGCCTTCGGTTGCAAGGGAACAGCTTAAAGAAAGCAACGCCAAGGCTGAGCTGGATGGTACAGAAATTACCATGGTTGTAGAAATTGGCTCAGATGCTTATACGTATATTCTTACAAATGGTGAAGAAGTAACGGTTTCTGAATCAAATATTGAAAACGCAATGCTCAGAATGAAAGTTACCGAAGATGATATGAAAAGCATGATCGAAACCGGAAATCTTGATATGATTCTTGGTGTTCAGAATGATCTCAACAGGGCGAAGTATAATGCCCTCAGCAGCCTCCGGGGAAGCTTTATTGCTGAAGTAACCAATGATGACGGTTCCAGCGTCAGTATTGAAGCGATACTCAATGGTGCCCTGGAGCCCAAGTCGACCTTTAAAATGAGTGCAGCTGATACTAATGCTCTTATGAACAAAGAAACCAATCCGGTTAATCTTTTTATGTCCGGAGCCATGAAAATAGAAGGCGACATGGGATTTGCCATGGCAACCCAGCCTCTTTTTTCCTGATTTGTAAAAAAGTGTAAAAGAAACCTCCTTGGGGGGGGCGGGACCTTTGTGCTGGTCCCCCCCCCCTCTGATAAAGACAGGACAGATATATGAAATCTACAGGTATCCCATGGATAAACGAGTATCGGCTTCTTGGTATTCCTTCAAGTTTAAAGCCCGATGGCAATAAGCCGGTATGGAGTATTCTTGAAGAGAGTGCTAAAAAATTTAAGAAAAATGGAATTATTCAGTACAGTTATAAAATGACCTATCCTGAATTGAAAGACAAGGCATCACGTCTTGCTACGGCACTCTATCTCATGGGGATGAAAAAAGGATATCGAGTCGCTACTATTCTTCCAACGTCTATTCAGTATGTTTTATCCGATTACGCAATATCCCGGGCAGGCCTGGTTCATGTCCCGTGCAGTGAGCTCGAGCCGGCTGACACCCTGAAACATAAATTCAGTGAAAGCGAGCCCAGGGTTCTCATATGCCTTGCTAAACATGTAGGGAAATTACGCCCGATTTTGAAAAAGAGCAGTATTAAATATCTTATATTGACCAAGATTGAAGATTTCGGCAGCAACCTTGTTAACCTTGAAGAGCATGAAGAAGAATATGATATTCTCGATACTGCATGGATGACAAAGTTAATAAAAAATACACCACCTCAGCCCCCGGAAATAGATATTCAGACTACCGAAGATGTTGAGACACTTCTCTTTACCGGCGGGACCACCGGGCTTCCCAAGGGATGTATGCTGACCCATGAAAATATTTTTGCGAATTCGAAGCAGACGCTCCATGCTCTCGGACAGATAGCTCTGGTTGCCAGGGGGGGGCTTTCAGTACTTCTCGGTCTTCCATTTTTTCACAGTTATGGTCATGTTATTATGCATGCTATGACGATGTTTGGTTTTAACCAGGTGCTGGTTCCCGAACCCCGTGATACTGATGCTATGGTCCGTATGATTCGGGAACATTACCCGGTTATCCAGTTTGGCGTTCCAACTCAGTTTATGGAATTGTCTAAAAAGGAACTCAAGGGTATCAGCATGATCGGTATTTCCGGTTCAGCTCCTCTGCCTAAAAGCACCCAGGAAGACTATGAAGATAAATCCGGCGGGGGTATTATGGAAGGCTATGGGCTTTCAGAGATGTCTCCAACTTCCCATCTTAATACTTCACTTCTTCTCAGGCTTCTCGGCGGGCGTGTGCCGCTGATATTGATAAACAGCTTTCTTCGTTTTCCTCCGGTAAAGTTTATTGTCAATCGGTCAATCCGGCTTGTCGGCCCCCGGGCCTTCGGCTGGTTTTTCACCCGGATCCTGGGGCTTCAGTTTAGAATGACACAACGTAAGAAAAAGAAGCAGAAGCAGAAGCCATTGAGGGAAAAGCGGGGAACCATCGGATTTCCTTTTCCTGATACAGAAATTCGCCTTATCGACATTGATACCCAAAAAGAATTGACCTGGGAGGAAGTAAGGGCGGGGCGCACCGGCGAAATGATAATGCGGGGCCCTCAGCGAATGCTCGGTTACTGGCCCGATGCGGGGCAGGGGCTTGATGATGAAGGTTTTGTGCATACCAGTGACGTGGTGAAAGTAGATGAACGGGGTTATTTCTATATTGTCGACCGGACCAAGGACATGATTATTGTTTCCGGCTACAAGGTATATTCGAGGGAATTAGATGATATCCTTTCGGGACATGATAAAGTAGAGGTGGCGGCAACTGTAGGTATTCCGGATAAAGACAGGGAAGGAAGTGAACGTGTTGTTGTATATATCCAGCCGATTGCAGAAGAGAGGGGAAAAATCACCGAAGAAGAAATAAAAGAATACCTTGCAGAACGGGTGGCTAAGTATGCCATACCACGCCATGTATTCTTTATGGATGAAATACCCCTGACGGAAGTTCAAAAGGTTAACAAGAAACTACTCAGAGATGTGGCTTTTAAAGAAGCTGCTAAAAAAGAGAAAGCTCCAAAGGGGATTGAAGTAAACTGAAATACACCTGCCGGCCATGGCGCCGCTGGTGATAAAAAAATGTAATTAAGGAGATAGGTTAACATGCAGGAATGTGTTTTTATTGATGGAATCAGAACACCAAATGGAAGGGCCCATAAGGATAAGGGATGGTTTAGAAACCTGCGGCCCGATGAGCTTTTAACAGAAGTATACCAGAATCTTTTTGACCGCAACAAAAAGGTTAAGCCTGAAGATGTAGATGCTCTTTTAGTCGGATGCGCCAATCCTTAAGGAATGCAGAATGATATAGGGCGTCTCGCCTGGCTGGCTTCAGGTTTTTCTGATACTGTACCGACTAATACACTTACTAACCAGTGTCCTTCCGGTATGTCGGCAACAATGCACGGGGCACGGGCCATTATGACCGGAGAAGCTGATATCATGATCGCCGCAGGGGTCGAAGATATGGAAAAGGTTCCCATGGGGTCTAATATGAACTTCCCCCCGAGACTTCTTCAGCATTATAACGGTGCCGATTTGCTGATGGGGGCTACTGCTGAAAAGGTTGCTGAACAGTGGGGCATTGCCCGTGATGATATGGAAAATATGGCGGCATGGTCGAATAAAAAAGCCGCGGAGGCACGTGATGGAGGGAAATTCAACAATGAAATAATACCGATAAAGGGACATGATGAAGAGGGAAATGAAATGACCGTTTCAAAAGATCAGTGGATTCGTGATACCATTGATCGTGAAAAGATGAAAACCATGATGTCATCTTTTAAGCCCGGCGGTGTGGTGACCGCGGCAACCGCTTCTCCCCTTACCCAGGGGGCCTGCGCCCTTTTGATGATGAGTCGGAAAAAGGCTGATGAGCTGGGTCTTGAATACACTCATAAGTACAGCTATGGGGTTCTTGCGGGTTGTGATCCTACTGTTATGGGAATCGGTCCAATCCCGGCAGTGAAAAAACTTTTTGATCGCACCGGGTTGTCTCCGAAAGATATTGGTCCCATTGAGCTGAATGAAGCCTTTGCCAGTCAGTCACTGGCCTGTATTCGTGACCTGAAACTCGATAATGAAAATGCTCCCTTTGACCGGACCAATGTATGGGGCGGCGCCCTTGCCCTCGGTCATCCCCTGGGGCAGTCAGGCGCGAGGATTCTTGTCACCCTGCTTAACATTATGAAGACAGATTTCAGCGATGCCCGTTACGGCATGGCTTCTCTCTGCGGAGCCTTCGGAAACGCAGGGGCCCTTCTTGTAGAAAAAGTCGATTGATATATAAAAAAATTGAAAGAAGTGCATGGTGCTGCTGTGTACTTCTTTCAATTTACAGAGAGTCTCTCCATGGCACGTTTCAGGCGTTTTACCGGATCTACAGATGACAGCACAAAATATTTTAAAATGGAGACAAATATGAACTGGAGAGTTTTATTCATTGCTCTGATTACAGTATTTCTTTTTTCCTTCCAGATTACAGCAAAAGAAGAAAAGATTTCTCCGCCTGAATGGGAAAAGGTCAAAAACAGCAAAGGAGTCAGGGTGTATAAAAGACCGCGGGCAGGGTCAAAATATAATGATCTTCTTGCTCAAATAACAGTTGCTGCACCCTTTGAAGTAGCCCTCGAATTGGTCAAGGACTGCAACTCATATCATAAATGGTATGGAATGTGTAAAGCCCTCTACGTGACACAGAAGATAAGTGAAAAAGATTTCTACATGTATTTTGTTCTCGATACGCCCGTGTTGACCGATCGTGATGTGGTTGTGCATGTAACCATGGACTGGGATATTAAGAAGAAAACCGGCTGGATAAAGCTTAAGTCTGTAGACAGCGACTACAAAAAGAATTCAGGCCTTGTGCGCATGCCGCAGCTTGACGGGGGATTTACTCTGAAAGAGGTTGGTCCCGACAAGTTTCTTGTTAACTATCGCGTCTATGCAGACCTTGGGGGCAGTGTCCCTGCATGGATGGTCAATATCCTTTCAAAAAAACATCCCTTTGATACTGTGTGCGGTGCCCGGCGCAATGTTCGGCTTGAGAAATATTATAAAAGGGCAGAAAAGCTCTACGGGAAAACCTTTAAGCGTTACCACTAACCAGATTTGTGTGAAAGTATATGCGGCTCCTTCTGGCTGCATATACCCTCACACAAAAACTCCTTCGGTTTATTTTTATAAGATAAACCGGAGGGATCTTTTTACCTGTAAACAAAGAAACCACAAGAGTCTCTCCAGGGGCAGCTTCTGAAATACCGGATGTGTGAATCGCACCGGCTTAGTATAAATGTACAGGAGGCTTTTTATGAACTGGAGAAAGAGTACAATTCGTGTGTTAGTGTTATTTTCTGTTCTGGGTGTTTCTTTTAGTTCAACGGCAGAGGATAGAAAGTCAAAACGGGTGCCCTGGAAAGAAATTAAAAATTCAAAGGGCGTCAAAGTTTTTGCCCGCCCCCGGGCCGGATCTAAATATCGGGAACTTCTGGCCCGTGGATCCGTAAAGGTTCCCTTTGAAGTGGGCCTTGAGCTTGTTAAGGACTGTGACTGTTACCATGAATGGTACGGCATGTGCCGTGAACTTTATGTTATAAAAAAAATTAGTCAGAAAGAATACCTGATGTACTTTGTTCTCGATATGCCGCTGGTTACTGACCGGGATGTAGTAGTGCGGGTAACGGCAGACTGGGATCTTGCAAAGAGATCAGGACGGGTAACCCTCGCTTCAGTGGAGAGTGAATATAAAAAAGATTCCGGACTGGTTCGCATGCCGAAACTAGATGGAGGGTTTACCTTCGAAGAAAAAGGCCCGGATGTTTTTTTTGTGAGTTACCGTGTTCATGCAGACCTGGGGGGAAGTGTTCCCGCCTGGATGGTGAATATTGCGGCCAAAAAGCATCCCTATGAAACAGCTATGGGGGCCAAAAAGCATGTTTACAAAGAGAAATACTATAAACGGGCTGAAAAGCTTTACGGAAAGAGCTTCAAGCGGTACCGGTAGATCCACGGTTGCCCCGGGATCATCCTGTAGTTTCTGGTTTGTACAGAATTTTCCCGGGTGTCTTTTAGGGCTCAAAGAATTTTACTGGACAAATATTCTTACATAGTGCATCTTTGTAACATTACGCGGTAGTATCTGCCACCAGGAGGATAGTGCATGAATGTTCAGGCAATAGAAACAGGCGATGTGATAACCATTGCTATTGAAGGCGATATAGAAATGATTACCATGAAAGGTCTGAAAGAACAACTCATGGAAATTGTAGAAAAAAATGACAAAGATATCGCTATTGATTTCTCTAAAGTCGGCTACCTTGATTCTTCCGGAATCGGCATTCTGCTTGCTATTTCAAAAACCCTGAAGACCAAAGGCAGAAAGCTTAAACTTTCCAATCTGTCTGAAAGGATTTCCAGGGTTCTCGAACTCAGTTCCCTCGCTGATATGATCAACTGATTGCTGCTTTTATTTGACTGCTTCCCAGAGACCCCGGTGGCCGCTGTTTCGCGTGTAGTAGCCCTTTATTTTTTTTCCCTTGAGATGGTATTTCCCATAGTAGACCTGGGTGAAATAGGAGCCGGCTCCGACACGGCGCTGTTCCTTTGAGGTTGTAATTGAACGGACAAAGCGAATAGTATCCCCTTTGATTGAAACCGTCTTCAGGTATTCTGTTACCCCCCTGGCCCAGTTGGGAAACCGGATGCTTCCATATACCCTTCCATTGCGCATCCAGAGTTTCAGGTATCCCCGGTGAGCCGCGGCAATAATTTTGTATGAGCCGAGGTAGTGGGCAGGTATCACCCCTGAGTCTGCTTCTTCCGTTTCAAAAAATTCGATATACTTTAAATTTTTCAGGGAAAAGATTGAAAGATTCATGTCGGAAGGAAC
>CAZPEK010000213.1:0-6996 GCA_964585555.1 uncultured Leptospirales bacterium
ATCAGCCTTATAAAAAAGGAAACAGCTGAAAAAAAATAGCCTGTGTCTGCATTAACAGCGGGGATGAAGCCCCGGGGCTCTTCGAATCGCTGATTGGCCTGTAAAGTATTGAAATACCTGTGTTCATTGCAAAAATTCCAGCCTCTTTTATAAAATTTAGTTGATTTTATAAAGCATACTCTTGCATGCTGGCGTCATATCTAAATTTTAAAGGAGATGGGGGTAGTATTACATTGAAGAAAGGTAGAAGACCTCAACAAGACAGGTCTGAGAAGTATCGAATAAACGAAGGGATACTGGCCGAAAATGTACGACTGGTCGGAGAAGAAGAAGACTCAGGAGTTATATCTATAAAGGTTGCCCTTGAAAAGGCAAAGGAACAGGAACTTGATCTTATTGAAATTTCACCGAACCAGGATCCTCCTATCTGTAAAATAGCTGATTACAGTAAATTTAAGTTTGAACAGGCTAAAAAGGCTAAAGAAGCAAAAAAAAGACAGAAGATCATTCATGTTAAAGAGATTAAAATGCGTCCCTCTATTGATAAGCATGATTTTGATCATAAAGTAAAGCATGCCAGAGAATTTCTCGAAAATGGCGATAAAGTAAAATTTACTCTTATGTTCAGGGGAAGAGAAATGGTTCACCCTGATCTTGGATTCGCTGTCATGAAAAGAATTCAGGAAGAACTTGCAGATTCTGTAGTTATTGAGAAAAACCCTTCCCAGGAAGGGAGAAATATTACCATGGTGGTCTCATTAAAAGCCGGAGTGAAAAAGTGAGCAGCGCAGGAATGCCTGCTATAAGAAGAGGAGAATATAATGCCTAAGATGAAATCAAACAGTGGAGCCAAGAAAAGGTTCAGAATTACCAGAAACGGCAAGATTATACGAGCCAAGGGATTCAAAAGCCATCTTCTTGAAAAAAAGTCTCCCAAACGAAAAAGAGGTCTTCGCGGCAATACCGTTAACAGCGAAGCCGAAGCAAAGCGCGTTAAAAGAATGCTTCCATACGCATAATAATGTAATATCGAAGGCTTGAAAAAATTTTTGAGCCTTTGCTGGGGCAACCCGTTTATTTGATTATAATCAGTATGTATGAATATGAAGCCAGGGAAACAAAGAGAATGAAGCTATTCCTCCCTGTTTCTGTTAGTGTATGCTGGTAAACATAGAGACAAAGGAGACGTAACGAAATGCCAAGAGCTACTACAGGCCGCATTCACCAGAAACGTGCCAGAAAAATTCTGAAGGATGCCAAAGGTTATTACGGTTCACGGAGCAAGCTGTTCCGTACTGCAAAAGATGCACGTCGTCGTGCCCTGCAGAATTCCTACAAGGACAGGCGCAGAAAAAAAAGAGACATGAGACGTCTCTGGATTGTCAGAATCAGCGCCGGAGCCAAGCTGAGTGGAACATCATACAGCAGGCTTATTGCAGGCATGAAGGCCTCAAACATCAGCATCAACCGGAAGATGCTTGCCGAACTGGCAGTATCTGACCTGAGCACCTTTACAAAAATCGTTGAAGCCGCAAAGGTAAAAACTGCCTGATTAGTGACAGACGGTTCAATGAAATTAAGGTGTATTAAAAAAATCAGCGCTGTAACCATGGCGCTGATTTTTTTTTTGTCACCGGCAGCTCAATCTTCCTGGCTTTTTTCCGATACCATCTACACGATACCTGAATCAGAAATTGAAACAACCCTGGAAGCAGATTTTGTTCAGATTGATTCTTTTTTTCAGCGTGAAAAGCTTACAGCGGGAATAGGTATACTTCCTTCCTTATCAGTCTGGCTTGAAATGTCCTTCCTGCACCATGGGGCGATGACCTTCAGAGAGAACCGTATTGGCGACATGGGCCTGAGAATCTGGTATTACATCGGTGACTACCTGAAGGATTTTCTTCATATGGGTTTTCAGGTGCGGTTTAATTTTCCCACGGGCCCTGAAGTGTATGATGACCCCCTCTGGAGAAACCTTTCCCTGGGGCAGAATGAGATGACTCCTGCTCTTGTTTTGCAGCTTGATCTTCCTCAAAAATTATTTCTTCATATCAATGGGGCCTATACCTTCCGTCAGGAGAGAAACAGCGCTTTTTACGGCAGGTTCTCTGTGAATCCCGTAAGCGGTAAGACCTGGTCACGGGTTTTTGGCCTTAATCCCGGGTCTCAAGGGGCCTTCCTGTATTATAAAAACCTGAAGAATGACTATGTATCCGGCTCTCTTGTTCTGAATACTGACCGGTTTTATCCCCTGATGCCTGCTTTCGAAATATACGGATCTTTTCGCCCCTACCGGGGCAGTATTATGGAAGAGGACCTGGCCATTGAAGGAGGGGGCGTTGATCCTTTTCTGACGGCCCTTCATGTGAGATATTTTTTTTCCAGAAATATATACATTGCCCTTCGCTGCGCCGTAAATCCCCTGTGGCAGAAGGGGTATCTCAGGGGAATGTACGGCTTTTCCTGCAGCGGTGTCTTTTAGCCTTCAGGGGGATTTCCCCCTGCTTTCCCGGGGTTTTCATAACGGCCTGGAAGAAAGCTTTACGATTTATATACTTGACTTTGTAATTTTTATGTATATAGTGGAAAAGTAAAATTATTATCTCAAACGGCAGGGGTATTTGGTCGAAAATTGAGGTAGTCCCTGAAAACAATGAGGCTGATGTTAATATATCGATTGAACGATTTTCCACGGAGGTATCAGAATGATAACCATGCAGCAACTAGAAGAACTCGAAAGCAGAGTAGTAAAGGCGCTCTCTCTTATTGGGGATCTTCGATCAGAGAATGCAAAGCTAGAAAGTGATAATGAAACCCTGAAGGGTGAAGTAGAGGAAGTCAGGTTAAGTCTTGAGGAAAAAGAACAGGAAATAGCACGTATAAAAAAGGAACTTGAGGATACAACCCGGGAACTTCAGGATATAAAAGACAGGGAAGAAGTCCTTGAGAAGAAGATCATTGCACTCCTTGGAAAACTTGATGTTATTCAGTCCGGCGATGTTCCTGTTTCTTCGCCGCCGCCTGCAGCAGCCTCAAAGCCCGCACCGGAACCTGCTCCCGTAGCAGCTTATGATGAGCCGGTTGTGGAATCCGCTCCTGTAGCTGAGGATGTCAGTGTTGAAACCGTTGAAGCACCGGTTGCAGCTCCCGAGGAAGAAGAAGATATTATCATACTTGATGATGAAGATGACGCTGCCGGTGATGACATTACGATTTCAGATGATGATGAGGAAGACGACATTATACTTCTTGATGATGATGAAGATGAAATTGTTATTGATGATGTTGATGAAGACACCATCATTATCGATGAAACTGAAGCTCCGGGACTTGAAGAAGAGATCATTATAGATGATGATGATGAATTTTTGATTGTTGAAGAAGACGACAAGTAAAAAACATTAATCAGGTGATATTCGGTGGAAACCAGTTCTGTAAAAGTCACAATATTTGGCCAGACATATACTATTAAAGGGGATACGGATCCCCAGTATATGCTTGAACTTGCTGAATTCGTTAATAAAAAAATGGAAGAAGTAAGCAGCGGTATTGTGAGCACAAATCCTGCCCAGGTTGCAATACTGGTAGCCCTGAATATCGCCGATGAATGTTTTCAGCTGAAGAAACTGAAGAGCGGCTCAGAAAACGCAATAGAAGAAAAAACAAGAACCTTGATTTCCATGCTCGATGAAGGGTTGGTGGGGGATATCTTTTCCCTTGTTGATGATAAACAGGTTTAAAATAAAAAATGCTGTTTTTAGCAATTTTTTATCCATCCTTTTCACTTTTTATCAATATTAACGGTATATAGAATAGTTGCAATGCGGGATTTTTCAAACAGCAGCGACGAAGATCTGGTTGCTCTCTTTAAAAAGGGAGAGGAGCCGGCCTTTGATGAATTGTATGCCAGGTATTCATCCCGCCTTGTAAAGGTAATCTATTATTATGTTGGCGACGTGGACAGCGCAGAAGATGTTCTTCATGAGGCTTTCATGAGAGTCATTCGTCACCTTGATACCTATAAAAGCGACAGGGCATTTTCTTCCTGGATTTTTCAGATAGCTATTAATTGCAGTAAAAACCATATTAAGAAATCGAAACGGAAGGACCAACTTTTTGAACGGATTACCTTCAATCTCCCGGAAGGGGGAGGTGAGGCCCGGTCTCCGGAAGAAGATTTAATCGGCAGTATTGAAATCGAGGCCTTTAACAAGGCTGTTGAAAATCTGAAACCAAAGTTCAGGGAAGTTATGCTGCTGCGGACCGGTGAAAGCATGAAGTACAGTGATATCGCCGCGGTGCTTGGATGTTCTGAGCGGACCGCCAAGTGGCGCATGAAAAAAGCCATTGAACTTATCATACAGGATTTAAAAGAAGAGAAGCTGATTCAATAGTTGAAAAAAATGAAAGAACTGGTAAAAACAGCAGAGAAAATCAGCAGGAAAAAAGGGCTCCGTGAAGCTGACGTGGAGAGGGTTTCGTCTTTTTTTTCCCGTCTTGAGCTGAGCGAACCGGCTGCAGCCTTTGATCTTGAAGGTGTCAGGGAACGCATCAGACGTGATATGAAGCAGGGGCACAAACTTCCCCGAAGGGTAACTCCTTTCAGGGTATCAATGGCTGCCGCGGCTCTTGTGACGATTATGGTCTCTGTTTATTTTACCGCCCCGATGTTCCGGCGGGCTTTCCCGGCTGGTGAGGTGCGCCTGGTCCGGGGAGAGGCCTTTATTATAAATGAAAAAGGAAGAAAAATTCCTGCCGACAGGGGAAGGGCCGCTCCGGGAGAAAAAATCATTACCCGTCCCGGATCTGCTGTTAATATCAGTTTCGGAGAGAATGTGAAGCTTCGCGCCGCTTCGGAAACTGAACTGCATGTCCGTTCTTTTGAAAACCATGAAGGCGGCAGCAGGCTGGCTCTTTTTCTTGCAAGGGGCTCAGTTGCGGTTTCAGTAAAAAAAAGCACCCCGGGAGATAATTTTTCCCTGGCCACAGGAGGGGCTCTTGCCCGCGTGAGGGGAACCCTCTTTACCGTATCCGCTCTTCCCGGCGGCGCTTCGAGGATTGCCCTCATTGAAGGAAGGGTCATGGTTGAGCCCCGGTTAAAAAATGCACTGAAAGAAAAGGCAAAGGAACTGGCAGAGAAAGCCGTAGTTCTTAGAAAGGAAGAATTCTGTATCGTCCCGTCACCGGAAAATCTGGTAAAACCGGGTGGGGGAATTATTGCTGTGGCATCAATCAGCAAAACCTCTCTCCCCGAGCTCGCCGAAACCAAAACGTTTCTGACCGCCCATAGTGAAAAAAATGATGAAGCCGGGGATTTTGCAAAAAGCATACAAGAGATAAAAAGCCCTCGTTTTGACAGGGAGACCGCCCGTTATATCCTTGCCCTTTCCGATGGGGAAGAGCTGTTGAAAATAAGGAAAAGGAAGATTATAAAAACTACAGCGGGGCACCGGGTTATCTGGAGCCGGAATTTCAATTCAGATACCTCCTTTATGCCCCTGGTTCAAAAAAATATTCTGTATCTTCCCCGCGCTGATGGAAGGCTTACCGCCATTTCTCCTGCCGATGGAAGAATCCTCTGGAGTGTTGATCTTGACGGTACTTCCATTGTTGCTGCCAGGATAGATGGTGATTCACTCTTTGCTGCTACGGCGGGGAAGGGTTACTTTCGAATAAATAAAAAAGGAAGGGTTCTCTGGAAGAACCGGTCAAAGGAACCGTGCCAGGGCAGCATGACGGTAAGCGGGAGTCTCTATTTTGTCAATCTCCAGGGAGGAGTGCTTCTCGGATTTGACCGTACAGTGGGAATCAAGGTTTTTCGAAGGAAGTTTGACGGGAACCTGGCCCACATGTCAGCCCATGGTAATGTTGTTTTTCTCGTCTTCAAGCCGGGGAAGCTGATTGCCTTTGATTATCGGAGCGACGAGATCTTATGGGAAGCTGGATTGCCGGATTTTTCAATGGTGAGGAGTATCGCTACTGACAGGGGAATTTACCTGTTTTTCAAAGAAGGAAGGGTACTTTTTGTGAATAACAGGGGGACAGTCGTCTGGAGACAGGAAACAGGGAGTGAAATTGTTGCCCCGCCAGTCATGGATAGACGACATATTCATATCCTGGGAAAAGAAATTTTCCTGGTTCTTGACAGGGAGAAAGGAAGTGTCATCTGGACTGTTGTTGTGCCCCCGGTTTCGGGTAATAACCTTATTCTCTCTGGAGGAAAGGTTCTCTTCTATACGCATAAGAAAGGCCTTCAAAGTCTTAAAAAGTAACAATATAATCTATCTGTACGGGGTAAAGATGGAGTGCAGGTGCCCGTATTCCATCTTTTTGTTATTAATGGGTATTTTAGAGCCTTTCAGGGAGAGTACAGCCCTTCGGGGGGAGCGTTGCCCTCTTTATAGAAGTTTTTTTGTATGCAGGAAATTTTAAAAATATTGTTAGTGACAAAACATGGTTCTTCGGTAAAAAGTACTTGAAAATTGGTGCAATTTTTATAGAATCTTATATTGATGTATAGTTTTTTATATATCGATTTTTAGCATTATAATCACGTTTTACATCTCCTCAGGATTTGCTGAAGGGATATGAAACTGCAAACAGAGTGGACAAAAACATGGATTTAAGCGAACTCCTAAAAAAACAGGACGTAGAAACCGTAGAGGAACATGACGGGGAAATCAGTGTTGATGTTGATGAGATTCAAAGAGACATCAAAATGATACAGCTGGTCAGCTTTGTCATTGATGAAGTTGAATATGGTGTTGATATTCTTTCCGTTCATGAAATACTGCGTATTCCTGAAATCACACGGCTTCCCAATACTCCTCCCTTTATCAAAGGAGTAGTTAATCTTCGTGGTAATGTTCTACCCGTTGTTGATGTTAGAAACCGTTTTGGTTTTCCAAAGGGTAAGATTACTGACCTGACCCGTATTATAGTTATCGAAACAGCAGATAAACAGGTCGGACTGCTTGTTGACAATGTCCACCA
>CAZPEK010000214.1:0-6965 GCA_964585555.1 uncultured Leptospirales bacterium
TATATTTATTCAAAAGAGCCTGTTCCTTTTTCATGTGCCCCTACCCTGTTATATTAAATTAAGTAATCTGCAATTAAACTTTTTTCATAAAACATGTTTTGAGGACGATTGTACTTTTCCCGATTCGGCACTCAATCTCTTCAGCCTTTGACGTTAAACGAATATTTTTTATTATTGTCCCTCTCTTTAAAGTGTTTGAAGCACCCTTCACTTTTAGATCTTTGATTACCTGAACAGAATCGCCATCTTCTAATGCATTACCATTGCTGTCTTTTACATCCATGGAATTTCCTCTTTTATATTTTTTGTTTTTCAGCAATCTTCACTGCCATCTACCAGCATACGCTGCAATATGGTATCCGCATGGGACCTCCATCATGATACCATATTGTTAAAGTATTGACAATATGAATCGGATATGCAAGGCTTTTTTAAATTTGGCCGGGAACGACTCTCTCAAATTTGCTTCAGTGTTGCCATCTAAACCAGAAAGGAAGAAAAGTCAGATTGCACTGATACATGCATGATAGATCACCCCTCGGATAAGATAAAAAGAGAGATATGCAATGAAAAAAAATACTATCGGCAATTTCCTCTCAGGAAAGAACAGGGAAGCAATTCCAGATTTTGCCTTTAAAGCAATGACATTGATTATGAAATTGATGGACATATTGAGTCATCATTCCCACAAAAATTTTGAGACCTTAGGTTTACAACCTGGTGAAACAGTTATTGATTATGGCTGCGGCCCGGCAAGATATATAGAATTTGCATCTAACACTGTGGGCGACACAGGCCGGGTTATTGCAGTAGATGTACACCCACTTGCTATCACTAAAGTAAAAGATAAAATTAAAAAACTAAATCTATCAAATGTGGAGGCTGTTCTTGCGAAAAAATATACAACACCCATAGATGCTAAAATTGCCGATCGGGTCTACGCTCTGGACATGTTCCACATGATAGAGCAGCCAAAGGAATTTCTAAAAGAATTGAGCCGACTGGCAAAAGAGGACGGAACAATAATAATTGAAGACGGGCATCAATCCCGGACAAGTACCATTCAAAAAATAGAAGAATCGGGATTCTTAAAAATTATTCAAGAAACCGGTTCTCATGTAAAATGCCAGAAAATAATTTAACCCCTGACTTGCCCCGCTGTTATAATACCGGGTCAACGGTTATAACCTGCGTCAAAAAGGCACCTGACACCAGACAATCTATCCTGCCATCTGATGGAAAATAAATATGAATATACTTTATACGAATCAAAAAGATATCGTTTCAGCGAGAAACAAGCTTAATGACCAGACATTCTTATCACGGATGATGGTGTCAACAGTCTGGTAATCAACAATTTTAAATGTCTGAATATTACCGGTCCCGTACCTGAAATTAACACCGAGGGTAGTCCATGACATACGGTCTTTTTTTACATCTCCAATATTGGTTCCATAAGATACGCTGAAAGTTCCCCCATAGTAATCAATTTTATCCACGAAGGGCTGATTGCCTTTTTTGCTGCCAGTGGTGACATCATCGGCCTGACTGAAGTCTGTATAAAACCCGGAGCGCAATACCAGAAATTTAAAAAGAAAATATTCCATGCCTAACTTGTAATTAACTACTATATTCTTCTGATAACCGGTTGTAAAAAATATTTCAGTTTCCAGGGTAATAGAAAAACTATTTTTCATATTGAAGGCATATCCAGCATCGATTGACATGGGCCTGAGTTGTTCATAGACATCAAAGTCTGTATCAATTGTTTGAAAAGGGGTACTGCCGGCGTAGGCAACACCCGTATTACTTGATATCCAGTTGAGGTATTCTACTTCCGCATCCGCGTAGAGATTCCAGACTGGTGATTTAAAGTGAAGGCCGATTATATGGTTCTTTTTGATTGTATACTGAGCCCCCAGTCCGATTTGCTGGGTTAAAAACTTATTATCAGAATTTTTCTCTTCAGTTATCAATCCATATACTGCACCTGCATCAAAAAGCACCCGTTTATCAAACTCAAATTTTGACTCGTAAAAACCCATCCCTAAGCTGACGCCGACATTCAAATTATCTACAACCTCCATGCCGTATCCCGCCATAAAGACATAGTATTTACTCTCAAGAGTGTAAGATGCTTTATAGGATACCCCATACGGCGCGTTTGTATATTCTGCATCCAGTGAACCTGAAATATCATTCTGAAAAGGAACAAAAATACCCAGGCTGAATCCCTTTTTTTTACCAATACTGATCCCGAAGGATACTGAATTGGCAACAATAGTTGACTCTTTTTCCTTCACATCTATCTTTTCAGCCCCTGCCCCGTCAGGGAGTTCCCAGAAGCCGTTAGTATTTGCCTCAAGGTATGAATAGGTATTAGCCGAGATACTGACATTCATTTTATTGAGATTAGCAAGACCTGCCGGATTATACCAGAGGGCAATACTATTGTCAGCAAGGGCACAAAAGGCACTCCCCATGCCAGCAGCCCGATCACCAATTATATGCTGATAATTATTGAAATAAAATGAAAAAGCAGGCGAAGAAAAAGAAAGCATTATCAATATACCTGCAGCCCTCATAAGAAACCATCTTATCGTCATAAAAACCTCTCTAAATTCTGCTGTTTTCGTGGTCTGGTAAAAGGAATGTAAAATAGTATCAACCGGATGACTGGAAAAGTCAACTTGAAAAATTAAGCGGCACGACTCGTCACATCTTATTTGTTGTACGAATATTTAATGCTGAACTTTCTAAAAATCAACTTTGAAGTACAAGAATTAGAAATATTACCCTGCAAAAATATTCTTAACAGTCTTAACACAATTCCTGATAATATAATACAGGTCAACATCAAAGAGAAAATAAAAAACCAGAAGAACAATACTGACAAGCACTGCAAAAATTACGGGAACATACACAGCCCTTTTTTTATTCCCGGCCTCAACTTCCCCTGGGGATAATTCTTTTCGGTTTAATGTATTGACCGCAAAGGTTATACCTTTAATAATCCTGACAATGATTCCGGCTATGATAACGAGTATCCCGAAGACCCCGGATGCTGACACCATTCCGATAAACCACCAGCTGGGATCTTTTCTGGTCGCCAGCCAGGTGACAGAGCCGTAGATCAGGCCGAAAATTATCCATACAATGACGGCATCCATTGAGAGTTATTATTCTCCTTAAAAAAGCTGCTCCCTGTTATTGAAAACTTTTCACTTTCACTTGAATATTGACAAAAACTCCCGGCTATCCAGACCCCGGCCTGTGCCCCTTACTTCCTTCTCAAGTACATCTCCAAAAGACTCCCGGCTGGACTGGTCCCTCCCCGGGATTTTGTAAAATGAATCTCCCGGATTGTTCTGCCGTGCCCCCTTGAAAGGATTTCGGCAAAGGAAGTTATGCCGCTGCTGCGCCAGCGCCCCCTGCTATACTGGTCATAAAAAATCGTATAAAGAAAAAAAGTATTCTTATCGCGGATACAGCGAAGCCTCCGGGGAAGTCCTTTCACGGCCCCATTAATGACTGCGCCTTTCTGCGTCTCAATTTTAATTATATAAGGAAGGAAAAGCCATGCCTTTCCCCTTTTTTTGTACCGTTTCCAGTTTATGATACGAATTGATTTTATATCAGCGAGCCTGATAACTTCCTTTTTACCTGAAACTGAAACCCGGGGGGGAACTGTCAGAGAGGCTTTTTTAAATTCTAAAAGACCAGAGAAGCGGTTGCCCCCAACCATGGTAACCCGGGCCTGAAATTTATTCCGGGAGGAAGCCTTAACTTCCTTACCCCCCTGTTTCTTTACATCAGGGCTCACGGGATCCCGGGGTGTATCAAGGGCGACGAGGGCGCCGGCAACACTAAGCGTCAGGAGACTTATCAGGAAGAACCTCAGGATCAATTTTATCCTTAAGGCGTTTGATTTCTCTATGGGCGACTCTGTTCTTCTCATCAAAGGTTAATATCCTGTTGAACATCTGGTACGCTTCATTGTTGCGGTGAAGCTGCCGCAGGGACATGCCGCAGACAACCATGGCGCGGACAAAATTCTTTCTAAAACCAAGGGCCTTTTGAGCCGTATCATAGGCCTGGGGATAATCTCTCAGGTAATAGTAGGACTCGGCAAGGTGACACCAGACATTGGCATCAATCTCATTTTTAGAGAGATATTCCCGCAGATGCTTTTCAGCCCTGATGTAATCCTTTTTATAAAGATAACATTCCCCGGCGTACAGATGACTTTTCTCATCCCTGCTGTTAATTTCAAGCGCTTTTTCAAGTTCGTCAATCGCTTCATCCAGGCGGTTTTCTGAAAGGTACCTGAAGCCCTTCTCGCGGTACTCTACCAGTTCACGGTACTTTCTGTCAACCTCTACGATGACCAGTGTCACGTCATCGTTCTGATCAATACCCTGGGTAAAACGTCGCCAGTCATTCATGATTCTTTCTTTTGACTCGGATATGGAAAGGTCCATGGTATCGGCAAAAAGTTTCTGGAGCCTCTGAACGCCATAAGCTTCTTCATAACGGTTCTTTGCCTCGGTGATACCGTCAGTAAAGAGAAGCACCCGGTCGCCGTAATTGAGCATATCCTGGCCGTCTTCGTACATTTCATTGGCCACTTCCATGGCCCCCATAAACAGTCCGTTGGTATCCCACTCTTCGACCTCCCCGGTGTCATACCGCATTACCATGGGAAGTACATGGGAGGCATTGCAGTACAGCACTTCGTATGAAGGGCCGATAACCATCAAAAAAGCAGTCACAAAGTCATCGGTCTGAATAGTTTCAAGAAGCTCGTTATTGACATGAGAGAAAATATCCCGGGGGAAAAGCTGGGTCTGTATGGTTTCAGAAAAACTGATTTTTGCCATGGCAGTCAAGAAGGCCGCTGGCATCCCATGGCCCGATGCGTCTGCAATGAGGACTCCCAGGTGCCCGCCCTGCATCTGGAAGATGTCAAAGAAGTCTCCTCCCACCTGCCCCATGGCGCTGTAGTAAGCGTCTACTCTTATACCCTCATGCATGAAAGGCATTTCAGGCAATATCCCCGACTGGATATCTGCGGCAAGTTTCAGCTCACGCTGCATTTCAACATCTCGCTTTTCAAGCTCAATGAGGATACTGTTCATTTCCTTGGTTCGGTCGGCCACAAGTACCTCGAGATTTTCATTCATCTTTTCCATTTCACGGGAGATGTAGTTTATCCGGTCGGCAAGACCAAAGGAGATAAGAATAATCTCAAGCATTGAAGCGGACTGCATGCTCCAGGTTGTCAGAAAAGTCTCGGGGAGAATAGTAAAGGTCTTTAAAGCATAGAGAACCACTCCTATCCAGAAAAAACTCCAGGCAACAGCATAGTAACGGGCCGGCTTAAAACCCTGATACAGAGTAATACTGAGGGCGACGGTAACAAGAAGAGCCGTAAGAAGCGTCAAGATCATGGCAATACTTACCATCACCACGTAATTGATCAGGAATGAAAAAGGAATCAGCACCAGGTCAAGAAGAATTATCACAAAGAAAATTTCATTCATCCGGGGAATATTTTCTCTGAGTTTCAAAAATGACCGGCAAAAATTCATAGCGAAAATCAGGCTGACAAGAATCAGAAAGGAGAGAGAGTTACCGCTCCACCAGACAGCTTCAGGCCAGAGATACTGGCTCGCCAGGCCGTTGAGGCTTGCCTGAAAAAGAAAAAAACTGGAATAGTAAAAAAAATAATAGAGATAACTTTTCTCCCGGGTTGAGAAAAAAAGAAAAAAGTTATAAATAAGCATCACAAGAACCGCCCCATAGTAAAGGCCTATTATCAAATGTTCTTTTTGAATGCCGTCCCGAAGGGCATCACCGGTCCAGGAATACAACTGAAGGTTCATGCTCCCTTTGGACTTGAAGCGGAAGAAATATTCTGTTCTTGACCGGGGCTCTTCTGTCAGGGGAAAGATAAACTTCCGTGAATTGACTTTTCTCCGGGAGAAGGGATAGTCTGTTCCCGCCTGCTCAGTCGCCATCAGCCGCCCGTTCCTGACCCGGTAGAGCTCAATATCAGAAATAAGGGGATAGCCTACCTCGAGAAACCATTTCAGTTCCCGGGGTGATGTATTCTGAACCGGGAGGCGTATCCACCAGACGCTTTTGGTAAACCCCCGGGAAAGAAGATCTTCCTTTCCCTTTAAAAAGTACTGTCTCCTGGTTGGAGAAAGAATGTCTTCGAGAGTAAACTTCCCCCCCCGATCTTCCTGAATCTGCATATCCTCAAAAAGGGGAATTCCTTTCATATCATGGCGAAGATCAAGGTACTCCGCCCCTGAAACAGGCACTGCAGTAACCAGGAGAAGGAAGACAAAGGCCGCGGCGAAAAACTGCACAAGGCCCCTTCCCGAAGGAAATAAATTTTGTTTTCTACATGTCATCATTATAGTTTTTGCAGCGGTTACCAGGCCCGGTGGGCCATGAGGAACCGGAATATTCTTTCCTTATTATCGGTAAAAAAAGTGACTGGCAGAAGAAAAGAACTTCTCCGGTACATAAAACTGCTGAATCGGCCTTATCGCTGCTAACCGGCTCTGACCCCCCGGGGCCAGAGCCGGTTAGCAGCCAATAAAACTGTTGAAAAGGAGACGGATCTTATGTAATATGCTAAAAAGATTTTCAGAATAGACCGATAGTACTAGCATACAACGAAAAATCTAATTTTCAGTTAGGAGATACTATCTATGAATGCCATATCAGTTCCTGCCGAAGCGGTTACCATATATAACTCTGCTCTCGAAAGCTCAAACCGCGGTGATTTAGCGAAAGCCCTCTTGGAGTACAAACGGGCAATCGATATTCACCCTGAGTTCATCGAAGCCTTCAGCAACATTGGCGAAATCCACTCCCAAATGGGCAACAGCGATCTTGCCCTTGAGGCATACCAGCAGGCCCTGAAGATTGAAAAAAACTACCGGGTTCTC
>CAZPEK010000215.1:0-6954 GCA_964585555.1 uncultured Leptospirales bacterium
ATTTATCAGTGAAAAAGAATTTCCAGTTAGTTCCAGGGAGGAAATTTTTTCTTTCTCCCTGCTATTGTCTGAATTGATGTCAGAATTTTCATTTATACATCCATTCAGAGAAGGTAATGGACGGATATGTCGGTTATTGGGCGATGTTTTATTAGGGAAAAACATGCTTCCGATGATAGGGATGAATTTAAGAACAAAAGAAGAGGATTATATTAAACGAGTTCAGTTGGGGTATAATAAGAATTATAAACCTCTGGCGGAAGTGCTTTATGAGAAAATTATTGAGAGTCTTTAGAGTTCCTGGAAATGTAGTATTGTCTTAACTCTTTTTTAGTTGTTTTTGACCCTTCTATTTTTGAGGACGAATATACAGATTCAACGATCATTTCTCTTTTTTTATTTTCGGTATTAAAATATTTATTTGCTTTTGCAATTGTCTTTTTCATCCATGGCTCCTGAATCAAATAAACAACTCAAAGTGATGAATGTCAATCATAATATCGACAATAATTTATATTTTAATTAAATATCCCTTTGGTTTCGGCTTTTTATTATAAAATCTGTACCAAATCCTGTAGTATTTTTTGTGCTGCTGCCCGCCCCTTGTACTCTATCAATAAATACAAATCTTCCTTGATATACTGTACGACATCATATGTAATATTTAATATATTCCCTGTAGCATGCTGAAAGTGTTTCCTGATATTGAATTGATATTTGAACCGGCAAGGAGATAGGATGAACAGAAAAATACTTTTTATACCCGCGGGCCTCTGGAACCTGAGTATCGGTTTTACGGGACTCTTCTTTCACAATTTTGCCATGGGGCTTTTTTTCGGCCCCGCCGCAGTAACTGGTGACTTTCTTGCCCTTTTGATGACCCGTGTTGTCATGCTGGCCATTATTATTTTCGGCATTGGTTACCTGATGGCGGCCCATGATCCTGAAAAAAATCACGGCATTATCATCCTTGGACTTCTCAGTAAATTTATCCTTTTCGCAATATATACCTGGTATTTTGTACTTGATATGGCAACAATTCTCGCCTTTCTTACCGTGTTGGGAGACCTTTTCTGGGGGCTTCTGTTTATATGGTTTCTTCTGAAAGGTGATACCGCTTCTTTGAATACAGAGGAGAAAAATAATGAATAAGGGTAAGGAAGAATTTATCTCACCACTTTACGAATATCGTGAAGGTATGCCATGGAATCCTGTTGAAAAAATAATCATGGAACGGCGAAGCATCAGGTTTTTTAAAAAAGAACCGGTCCCTGACGGGTTGATTCGCCGGGTTCTTGAAGCGGGGCGCTTCGCTCCCTCCGCAGGTAACTGTCAGCCCTGGAAGTTTATCGTGGTAAAAGATCCTGAAGTTATAAAGGCAATGGAAGAAGATACCATAAAGCTGACAAAGTTTTTTATGTGGTTTATTGACTACGACCGGTCTTTTCTGCGGCGGATTTTTCTCGGTCCGGTGGTTCGTCTTCTCACTCGAATTGTGCCGAATATGCTGCACCCGATACCCTTTAACCTCCTGCAGCGTATTGCCGCTGAAGCGGTTCCCGTGTATCACAATCCTTCCGTGATGGTTTTGATTCTTGTTGACCGCCGCGGGGTTGGTACGCCGAAGCTTGACGCGGGAATAGCCGGTCAGAACATGGTACTGGCTGCCCACAGTCTCGGTCTTGGAAGCTGCTGGGTCGGTATGATTACCCTTCTCATGAAAAGAAGAAAGTGGCGAAAATATTTTGGTGTCAAATATCCCTTCAGTCTTGACGACTGCCTGATCTTCGGGTGGCCAAGGGGAAGCTACGATGGCGAGGTAGACCGGGAAGTTCAGATTGTTGACTGGTTTGATAAAAATTCAGGCGGGAAGCCCCGCAGTGAAAACCAGGGGGTATAGCATGTCATACATGACGCTGATCGATAAACTTAAAATTGCAAATTATTTCAAGTCAAAGCATACCCAAACCGGAATGGTTGCCTTTGATCCTGAGCTCTGCACCAGCTGTGGTATCTGTACCCGTATCTGCCCGGCCCGGGCAATAGAGCTGGTGGCCAATGAAAACGGCAAGAAATTCCCTTCACTGGTTCTTTTGACAAAGGATGAAGAAATAAAATCGTGCATGGCCTGTGGAGACTGCATGGCGGCATGCCCGTCAGATGCGATTTCCATACTTCAGGGGTATAACAGCAGGTTTTATTTTAAGAAGGTGGCACAGGTTGAGCAGTTTGCTTTTCCACGGAAATACTGAGTGTATTGATATATAGATATTCAGGTTGTTATGTTAAAAAGACAGCACCACTAATACATTTTTATGGAACAAGAATCATATCACCGGAATGCCTGTACCGAGCAGTTCGCCTTCGCTTTCTGTAATTTTTGACGAGGTGTTAAAATATTGACAAAAAGCCCTGGCTTTGTAAGTATTTTTGAAATCATTGTTTTATTTGTTAGACTCAGTGTAAGGTCAAAAAACTTTAAGTCAGGAGGGCACCCGGTTTGGTCACCATAATAAAAGATAAGCTTTCAATCGGCAATTATAAAGATGCTCTTGACCCTCCCGGTGAAATTACCGCCCTCCTGTGCGTTGCCGCTGAAAAAGATCTGGAAGAACCAGAACTGTTTTACCATAAGATTCCTTTCACCGATATGCGTCCGGTACAAACTGAACAGTTAAAAGAGGCGGTACTCTGGATAGCAAAGTATATAGATATTAATCATATCATGGTCTTTTGCAATACCGGTGCGGGAAGATCCTCCTCGGTGGTCATTGCATATTTATGCTGCATCATGGGGTATGGTTTCGGTGAGGCAGTTGAATTTGTGGCAAAAAGAAAGCCGTATATTTCGCCCCTGCCAAACCTGATTCTTTCTATAGATGATGTAAGGGCTGAAATTACTCCCCAGGAAGATAGTGGAAAGTGGTTGTGATTCCAGTATAAAGTCCCTCAAGGAGAACGTGGAAAAATTCTATATGGGCTTACTTTCGGGGGCAAACTTTTTAAATCTTTTAAGATCAATTTTTTCAGAATTTAAATCACTGTTGATCGTTTTTTTAAGAACTTCTACCAGCTGGCCGTCAGCCAGAGAATTCAGAACATCGGGAATAATAAGATGCCTGGCATAGTCAGGTGTTTCAGCACCATCAGATAGTATCGCGGTGTAATGGCGGGAAAGAGCAGATGACTTTTTTGCCATTTCTTCATTTTCCCATTTGTGGCACTCGCCTAATCCTGAACCGTTTAACCATTCAACGGTACCAAAAGTATATGATGAGAAAAATATCCGCTTAATAATATTATCATTGCTGAGGTTGATGATAATGGCTTTTTCAATAAAATCCTTTTTTAAATAAGAGGCAAAGGTAAGTTTTTTATTTGTCTCGTTAAGAGTTGCTTCAATTAAATATAATTTGTTGTCGCCGTTCATAATTTTTTACCCTGATGATATTTGCTGGCAGGCATTTAAAAACTGGTAAAATATCTTTTGTGTATCTGGTCAATAATGAAAATATTTTTTATAAAAATCAACCCCTTTTTCTTTCATTAGTAAGTTGTCCGTGCCTGATGGCTTTGACTTCCTTTTATAAAAATTCAATTGACGTAATCCCCTGAAATGAGTTAGGAGAGATAATCCTTGATTTAATTTTCAGGAGCTGAAATGACCAGATTTTCAGAGATCGGCAGGAACTATCTTTTTACTTCCTTTTTTATCATAATACTTTTTCTTTTACCCGGAAATGCCTTGAGAGCAGAAGAGACGGATGTTGTTCGAGGCAGCGCGGTGGTTATTCCTGTTTTTCAGGGATCGGTACAGCTTAATGCTATGCTGAACAAGTCCAGGATCAGCATCAATAAGGTGATGAACCGCCTGGGGCGTTTTCTTCCGATAGAATTGAACCGGTTAGAGAGTGCCGTGAATGAGGCGGGGGTCATAAAGACCGTAGGGGATTACGACAGGCTTGCGTCGCGCCTTAATGTTTCTCTCTATATTCTCTTATCGGCATATCGGCGGGGTTCGGTTATTTATGTTCAGATGAAGGTGGTTCCCCTGGATAATGCCTTTAAACACCTGCGGAAAAATATTATGATTAAAAGCTACAATCCGACCATGGTGCCGACAAAGTGTGCCCGGCAGGTTGCTGTTCTGCACCGCAGTCTTTCCCTCAGGATAAAGGTAGAATCATGTGAAGCAAATACCTGTCGAATCAATGTGGGGCAATGGCACGGCGTGAAGGAAGGGGAGCTTAAAAGTGAGGAAGGGGTATCTCTCAGGGTTCTTTCTGTTGAACGCTACCGCTCTACTGTTGCAAAGACCCGTCGTATTTCTTCCGGCATGGTGCTGACAGGAACGGTTAAAGTCAACGAGAAGCCCCTGGTCAGGGAACTTGATGCGGCTCTTGAGAAACAGATCCTTCGCCGCTACGGGGCGGAGTATACTCTCATGAAACGGAATGATCCTGAGAAGCGCATGCTTGAAGGGGCCTGCATTATTAACCCCGGTGCGAATTTCTGTCTTCCGGGATACGGTGCCCACCTGGCAACGGGCTACCTCGGGTTTAAAGACCTGAAGCCCCATGTTCCCGGTGTTGTTGCAACGGCAACATTGATGGTAATGCATTTTACCCTGACAGAAATGCTTACCGGGTTTAAAAGCAATTTTGCCCCCTGGGTTCAGGATGGCGATAAAAGCGACGGTATGAAGAACCTGCATATATTTTTATGGGCTTCACTTCCTTTAACAATGAGTGCCGGGTGGCTTGATCAGCTCGCCTTTCAGTACCGAAAAAGCAATACGCTTCCTCCCTATTTCCGTGATCATGACCGGGCAGCGGCGGCTATGTCATTTTTCTGTCCCGGTGCGGGGCTTTTTTACAAGGGGTATTCCCTGACCGGCTGGGGATACTACGGCTTTGAGATGAGCCTGGCGTCACTTACCGCCTGGTATGGCGGTAAAAAAGGAAAGACCTGGGTCTATCTTCTTGGAGGTCTCGGAGGTCTAAAAATTCTTGAAATGATTCATGCCTGGCTTGCGACTCCTGATTTTCCTGTCTATCGTTACGAAAAGGACCTTCCTAAAGAACACGCGGTCTTTTCTTTCATGATGCGCCCCTCGGAAACCGGAGACCCGGTATTTGCCGGGGCCCTTACCTTGAGTTTTTAATTTTACAGGATATTTTCTAAAAAAGAGTTAACCCCTTGACAACGAGTGTTTGTCGTAAAAAAGTTGTTGAATTATTCTTTTAAGGAGCGGGTGTTTTGAAAATTTTATTTCGCATCAGTATAATATTTTTTATCTTCAGTGCTGCTATTCTACAGGCTTCACCGCGGAAATCTGTAGTGATATTGGAGTGCAGTCCACATCAGAAGTATGATGATACCTTGAGCCGTATCTCTACAAGTTTTTATAAAAATGGTTATAAGGATATTTCAGATTATCTTGAAAACATGAGAAAGGGATGGAGAGGAAGTGGTTTTATTATACGTGATCGATACGGACAGTATTTCCTGGTCAGCAATAAACATGTACTGGAGAACAGTGACAAGATAAGTATTTATTTTAACGGGTCTAATAAGAAACTGGAAATTTTCAATAAGGATGCGCGCATTATTGAGGACCGATATCTTGATATCGCAATGATAGCTCTGCCGCGTAAAAAAATGAAGTACCGTTCGTTGAATCTTTATGCCCGGAATGTTGATGATGGTCAGGAAGTTTTTTCTGCCGGCTTTCCTGATTTACTTGGCAGTCCTACCTGGCAGCTGGCAAAGGGGGTAATAACGAATTTCAGTACTCCCGTACCAAGTATCATTGACCCGAAAATATGTCGACTGATTCAGCATTCTGCTGCAATAGATCCAGGGAGCAGCGGCGGGCCCCTGCTGCGGAAAATTTATGGTACGTGGTATGTTGTTGGAGTCTCTTCCTTTACAATCAGGGGGCGGCGGGATACTCATTTTGCCATACCAGCCAGCAGGGTCCAGGGGTTGCTTGAACTCTACCACAACAGGAAGAGGGCATCGAGAAACAAGGGGCTTCTTAAGAAAGAATTGTCTATAGTTGTCAAGGAAATCAGCAGTCAATTTAATAATCCTAAATGGAATCCCATTGATGAACATCGATACGCCTCGATTCGTCTGACTGCTGAAATCGGCTGGGACTCACTTCTTGTCTTATTCAATACTAACGATGAAGAATTTATCGGTAATATGAAAAGACGTTTTGACTCCCTTTCATTTTTCGGCGCACGCCGGGAATGCGTGTCCTGGTCAACATGGAAAAACTTCCGTCTAAAAATAGAGAAGGACAAAAAAAAGTTTTCCTTTGTTAAATGGAAAAAAATCCCGGCAAAGAGACAGGAGGGGTCAGTTGCCACGGTACTTGTTAAATACGGTTCGGAAACCGGAGAGATGAATTTTATTTATGAAAGGGGACACTGGTATATTGATTCAATTCCTTTTGAAAATCAAAAGCCTGTAGATATCATATCGGTTGAGAGGAACGATGATTCAAGTTATCTTTCTTCAGGTTTATTTTTCGGAACAAGTTTTGTTCCTCCTTTTCTTAACAGTGAATATAATGGTGGTGATGCGGTCCCCGGGTTTGGACTTTTTTTTGGATGGGAAAGCGGTATTGTAAAATATTTCAGCTATACCCATACTTTCGGCGGCAGTTATCTAAAGCATGAAATGCCGAATGACTGGGATGGAGAAATGACAGAAGTTAAGTCTTTTGCTATGGAGTATCAACTTGCAGTGCGGATTCGGATTCCTGTCTCCTTTAGCTGGGGATTCTTCTCCCCTTATCTGCTCGGGGGTGTTGAAATGCTTGTTGCCTTTAATGATGCAAACATGGCCAGTTTTGCTATTCCCCTTGATGCGGGGGGAGGACTTGAATTTAAGTTTAAAAACGGCCATGGTATCGGCTTTAATTTCAGCATCTTTTTTAGTTTT
>CAZPEK010000216.1:0-6948 GCA_964585555.1 uncultured Leptospirales bacterium
GCCTACCTGCAAAATCCGCGCCCCGTCTATCCGCCGTTGTCGCGCCGTCTGGGCGTGGGTTGACAGTGGAGCTTGATCAGTCCCGGTTTTGCCATATCCATAAAATCTTCTCCCGTGCGGCCCAGGCGGTAGCAGCCGGTACAAAAAGAGGGGATGTAGCCCATTTCCATGACATCCTTAATCACTTCATTCAGGGGGCGATGGTCTCCCAGGGAAAACTGTCCCGACTCACCTTCGTCTTTGCAATACCCCCCGGGACTGGTTCGGCTTCCCGCAGAAATCTGAGATACTCCAAGAGCCAGGGTCTCCCGCCTCATCAGGGGCGATTCCCGGGTTGACATGATAATACCCGTATAGGGTACCACAAGGCGTAAAATCGCTACTATCTTTTTAAAATCAGGATCACTGACAGGAGAAGGCGGATCCCCGGCGACAAGTGAACCGGCTGCCGGTTCAAGACGCGGCACGCTGATGGTATGAGGACCGATGCCGAATCTATTTTCAAGATGCCTGATATGCTGCATCAGCGCTAACACTTCAAAACGCCAGTCATAGAGACCGAAAAGCACCCCGATTCCCACATCATCGATCCCCGCCTCCATGGCCCGGTCCATTCCTTCAAGACGCCGCTGGTAATCACTTTTTGGGCCCCTGATGTGCATTTTTTCGTAGGTCTCCCGGTGGTAGGTCTCCTGGAAAAGCTGGTAGGTACCGATTCCCGCGGCCTTCAACTCCTGGAACTGATGAAGCTCAAGGGGCGCTACATTAACATTGATACGCCGAATTTCCCCATGGCCGCTTTTTGTTTTATAAATTGAATCAATAGAATCAAGAACATAACGAAAGTCATTTTTCGGATATGACTCCCCTGCTACAAGAAGAACCCGCTTATGCCCCGCTTCAATAAGAGACCGGGTTTCTTCAGCAATTTCATTCTGCCTGAGGGCCCGGCGTGTTATTTTGTCATTGTCCCTTCTGAAGGCGCAGTAGAGACACTCATTGTTACAGAGGTTCGAAACATAAAGGGGAGCAAAAATTACCAGCCGGTTTCCATAAATTTCTTCCTTTACCTGTCGAGCTGTAGAAAAAAGTTTTTCCAGATGCTCCGGGTCATTGAGTGTAAAAAGAAATGCTGCTTCATTACTATTGAGTCCCTGTAAATCAAGTGCTTTGGCCAGAACTTCCTCTAACTTCCCTTTATCAAATTCTTTATTTGAAAGAGAATGGCTGACCCCCTTCTCATCAATAAAAGGTTTTTCTGGTTCGGTTTTCTGCTGCCTCGTTTTCATTATTTTTCCAGTACTATTGCTGTCTTGCCTTCGATGAGACATGATGACCCGGCGAGTGTTACAGTGATTTAGAGAAAGATCCCTTTAAAATAAAATAACACCGCGGTTCTTTAAAATTTTCAATCTTGTATTCAATTCACCGCTCAGCTTCTGAATATTTTTCAGATGCATCACCGCAGCCTTTCCCTTCATGACTGAAGGCTGAAAGTTAATCTCTTTATTTTTTCCCGTCACGGGTAAGATTTCAAGTCTCTTCAGGGTTGTGCCGCGAAAGTGAAGAGACGCAAATATATTATCCTTCTCGACTTTGTTGTAATAGCCATTTATAAAATTCCCGAGACTGTAAATAACAGGTCGTTTTTTATAGACTTCAACCCCCTGGGGCCAGTGGGGATGATGGCCAATTACCGCATGAGCACCCGCGTCGATAATCAAGCGGGCAAGGCCGCGCTGATAACTCTGTGGCCTGGATGTCTGTTCTATTCCCCAGTGGAGGGAAATAATAATAACCGCGTTCCGGTGCCGATAACGAGCAATATCTTCACGGATATACTTCAGGTAAAGCGGCGCGGTTCCCGGGGTCTTTTTCCCGGCAAAAAAATTAACCGGGGGACGGCGGCAGTAGGAAAAAACCAGTATTTCACTGGTACCCACATGAAAAACAACGGGCCTTCTCGCGTCAGTGATGTTTTCTCCCGCTCCGGAGTACCTGATGCCCATGCTCTTGAGGTTTTTAATAGTTGCCCTCATCCCGTCAACGCCGTAATCAAGAATATGATTGTTGGCAAGAAATACCGCGTTGAGCCTGATATTTTTAAAAGCATTTTTATATCGAGGATCAAGGGAAAAAACATAGGGCTTATTGCGTACCGGAATGCCGATTTTCGCAATGGGGGTTTCAAGGTTTCCAAAAACCAGATCGTATTTTTTCAACCGGTCCCTGATTTTTCTAAAGGGGTAATCAACACCCTTTTTTTCCATGTAACCGGTTAATTCATTTGCAATCAGAATATCTCCCGTAAAAAGAAGAGAGTAACTTGTTTTCCCCATTAAGGAAATCTTTTTTTCGAGATCACGTATTCGCACCATGAGGGCATCAACCCTGTTCTGGTGCTTCAATCTTTCTTTATTTAATTTTGTATCCCTGGATGAAGAAAGACATCCCAGGGAACATAAAAAAGAAAAAATCACGAGAAACAGACAGCATGTTTTTTTGCTTCCCTCCATTAAAACACCGGGGATAAATTGTCTGGTATGATAAAAAACAGGTTAATTTTCATAAAATTTAAAAAAGTATTTTTAGGGAGAGGAAGTTTATTCCACCATTGAATAAACCGTCTCGCTGCTGAAGTTTTTTCACCTATAGTAAAATTCAGTGGCAAGTACCAGGGGAAGTTTTCTTCCTTTATCTTCCTTTCCCATATTTTAAAAAGACCATAAGGCAAGGAAGACAGACTGCCGGGTCCCGAATACAGCTACACTGAACCGGAACCCACCGGCTGTCAATGCGCTACTACTCAGGAACTACAATAAAACTTACCCGTCGCTGCTTAGCAGATCTGGGGCTAATGCCTTCACGGGGCTCTGATGAACCAACGCCTTTGTAGATCATCTTCTGAGAAGAGATTCCCTGGCGTCGAAGAGAGGCATGCACTTCCTTCGCACGATCATTTGACAACTTGATATTTCCAGGCTTGGCACCTTCTGGCTCTTCGGGGCCCCGTGCATCGGTATGTCCGGTAACCTGGAGAACATAACCGGCAGGCAGGTTATCAAGAATCCTCTTCACAACCGGGGCGCTCAGTTTTGCCCATTGGTCCCACTTTTGAGCGGGAACTTCACTTTTTTTATAACCAAAACCTTCAACTGGTATTCTGGCCAGTTGCTTATTTGACGACTTCACCCAGATATCACTGCCTGCAGATACGTTAGGTGTGTCTACTTTTTTAGCCCCACCACAGGAAACCAGAACCATTGAGAAAAGTACGATAAGAACCAACGTAATTTTTTTCATGGTAATACTCCTTTTTTCATACTTATTAATAATACAATTTACATATAAACCTGAAAACAGGCCAATATAAAAACAGCGAAAATAAACAATACACTAAAAGGTGAGTTTGTCCATAAAACTTTTTGCTCTTGAAAAAAATTTATCATAAAATCAGAAATAAACAAATTTTTTTTGCATAATGCGATGTATACTTGCTCAGTATGCAGTAAGGATATCCACAGGGGAAGGATTCTTGCGGTTCCTGAAACCAGAATATGTGTTCAGTGCGCTTCCGGTTCAAAGCGACGCGAGATAAGAATGTACAGGTGACTGAATAATTCTAAAGGCAGAGTATTTCGTCTTCCGTCAAATCCTTCACATGTATTGGATCAATGCCTTTAATCCTGGCAGCCATTTCAAGTGCCGAAATCTGGGATTCTGTTTTTACTATTCGATACTGCTTCTCTCCAAGCCAGGTAAAAAGCTTCCAGGCGAAACAATCCATGCAAAGCAGTTCTTTCTTTTCAAGATACTCCGGCCCTTCAAGGCCTTCCAGGTTCTTGTGCCTTTCACAGTCTATACTTATACAAAAGTTACCGGAAACATAGTCTTTTGTTCCCATCAAATTCCCCCTGTTATATTTACTGATTAATTATAATATACCGAAACAGTTACAAAACTGGAATAGGGGAAACCCCATTTTAACAGTAGAGAAATATACTATATTTGAATATCCGTGACGGGCATATTATTCAACTTTACTGCAGCACCAGGCAACGTAAAAATTCCAGTATTTATTTCTCAACAATATTCTTATGAAAAAACCGGTACACCGCACCTTGAGCCGGTTGAATAACCTGATGAGCATTACTTCTGCCCGGTTTGCGGAAAAACTATCCCTTTTTAATTCAGCCAATATCAACTACTACAAGAGTAAAATCATCATCAAGGCTTTTGCTTCTTCCAGTCCATTTAAACATCTGGCCAAGAATATGGTCCGTAAGTTCCTGAGCAGAAAGTCTGCTGTTATTTTTAATTGTTTCCATAAGTCGTTTGCTCCCGTACATCTCCCGTGAATCAGGATTCATCGCCTCAATGATGCCGTCGGTGTACATAAATATCCGGTCTCCGGGTTCAATAGAGATTTCCAGCAGATCAGCAGTGCCTATACCCATAAGACCGATAGCCCGTCCCTTTGGGAGATACTTGTTATATTTTCCTGTGTTACGATTGAATATAACAAGAGGCTCATGTCCGGCCCTGGCATATTTTAAAGTATAAGCCTTCATGTCAACATAGAAGTATGAGGCGGTAAGGAAGTTAGTTCCAATATTACCCATGAGGATATGGTTTATGTCGTACAGGAGATCGACAGGCTTGTCGGCATATTGTTCAACGATACTGAAAACTATCTTTACCATTGACGCGATAAGAGCAGCCGCAACACCGTGGCCCGAAACATCAGAGATAAAAACACCAAGGCGGTTGTCATCAATAACATGGAAATCGTAGAAGTCGCCGCCCACACTCTCCATGGGAATATATTTTACGGAAATATCAAGGTTGGAGACCGCCGGCATGCCCTCGGGGATTGCCGTCTGAAGAATTTTCCGTGCCACTTCAAACTCTTTATCGATAGAAAAAAGACGTTTGTTCTCACTCACCGCCATTTTCAGGGTTACCAGCGTTTTGACCCTTGAAAGAAGCTCGTTCTTGTCAAACGGCTTGGTGAGATAATCATTAGCGCCGACATTAAAGCCCGTAACCATGTCATCAATACGGGTCTTTGCCGTGAGCATCATTATCGGCAGGTCAAACATGGAATAGCGCTCACGAAGGGCCTTCGAAACCTCGTAGCCCGACATTTTAGGCATCATAATATCCAGGAGCATCAAATCGGGAATATTTCCCCTGGAAATTTCCTCCAGGGCGCCTGGACCATCCATGGACTTAACCACATCGTAATGATAATTTTGGAGATGGTTTTCCAGCACCTGAAGGTTTACCGGATCGTCATCAACAATATGAACAAGGGCCCTGTCATAATCCCTGTTCGCCTCAAGCATTTCATAGTGGGTTGCATTATCAATAACACTGTCACCTGCTGATTCAAGAATAGCAACGGGATCAACTGGGCCTCCGGGAACAGTCTTTTCAATTTGAGCCTCTTTATCCGCCTGTGATTTATCTGATGACGGGAGGGTAAATCTAAAGGTAGACCCCGTTCCGACTTTTGACTCAACAGATATTGATCCTCCATGAAGTTCAATGAGTTGTTTCGTGAGGGATAAGCCGAGTCCCGTTCCGCCATATTCCCGCGCTGTCGATCCATCAGCCTGCTCAAAGGACTCAAAAATCCGCTCAAGGGCGTTTTCAGGAATGCCTATCCCTGTATCAGTGACTGCAATTTCAACAATGTCATTTTTTTGAACAGCTGATACAGTTATTTTACCTGAATGTGTAAATTTCACTGCGTTACCAACAAGGTTTAACACAATCTGCTGAAGCCTGTTCTCATCTCCATAGGCATAAACATTTTTATCACTGATATTTTTTAATTTCAGATCTTTGTTCCCAACCAGGGAACGGGAGAGTTCAAGAACAGAGTCTATCACACCTGTCACTTCAAGGGGTTTTTGGCTCAATTGCAGGTCCATATGCTGAAGCTTTGAGTAGTCAAGTATATCATTTACCATGTTGGAAAGTCGTCGTCCGCTGGAAGAAATAAGTGCGAGGTTCTGAACAGCCCGGGCGGTCAGGGTGCCGGCCGCTCCATCGATTAAAGAATCGGCAATGCCAATAATACCATTAAGGGGTGTGCGCAACTCGTGGGATGTATTTGCAAGGAATTCATCCTTTAGTTTATCAGACTGATGAAGGTTCTCGATGGACTGACGCTGGGCCTCTTCCTTTTCCTGTTTAATCAGGTTTATTTTGTCTCCAAGAGCAAGTGAAAGAAGCACCACTTCAATAACGGAGCCGAGATGCATACTCGCGTCTGTAATAAAATTGCTGGGAAGGAGCCCAAATCGGTTTAACGTGAACACTATATTACCGATAAGCAAAAAACTCCATGCAAGAACAAAAAAACGGGCCGGCCTGTAACCGCTCAGCAGGCTGAAAATTCCAACAACGAAAAAGATAAAACAGCTTATTACTAATGCTGCGCCTGCAATCTGGATGCTTATCTTGTATTTTATAAATAGAGACAGTATTGACATTCCCAGCAGACTTATCATCAATACCAGAAAGAATGGATGAAGCCTTTTAAAGTTTGATTTCGTTTCAAGAAAATTAATTATAAACAGCGCTGCAGCGAATATTGTAATAGTTGTAAAAAAGGGTATTACCTTGTTGGCCAGCCATAGATGATCAGAGAGCAGGTATTGAGCGGTAAAGCCATCCAGGGAAAACCGGACAACGATATACATTATAACATAGAATACATAATGGAGGTAGACACCATCCTTCAAACTCAGGAAAAGGAAGAAGTTATATAAAACCATAATTAATAAAATACCATAGAACAGCCCATACACCATGTACTCTATCTGGTTTTTGATGATAAATTTCTCATTTGACCATAGCCTTAAGTCAATTTTCATAGAGCTGCCTGATGTTATTTTAAGAAAAAGGGGATGATTTGAGGTTTTCACCGGTTCTATT
>CAZPEK010000217.1:0-4980 GCA_964585555.1 uncultured Leptospirales bacterium
CCGAATCTTGCAGCCTATGAGTCCTTACTGGGACAATTTCCCGGTTTAAAGCTCATTGCCTCAGGAGGGGTTTCGACTGTAGAAGATCTCAAGAATCTTCTTAAGCTTGAAAAAGACGGTCTCACCGGAGCGATAGTCGGTAAAGCAATTTATGATGGGCGCATTGAACTGAGGGGGGCACTTGAAGCCGTCTCCTGAAAGAGAGTATCGGGGGGACACGATGGATATTGACATTACATGGCCGATTGAAATTGAGCAGTACGAAAGGAAGATTTTTGATTTAAAACAGCTTATTGAGATCAGCAAGGGGCTTAATTCAACTCTTGACTACAATACGCTGATTGAAAGTATTCTACTCACCTGCATGGGACAGATGCAGCTGCTCAAGGCGGGCATTTTTCTTAGAAAAGGCCTCGATTCAGATAATTTCAGCCTTCATCGTAACTACAAGGGCTTTGAAGTTGACCATTCGCGGGAATATGATATCCCGGCCCACTCACGATTGATTTCCTTTCTTGAAGATTCTCCATTCTGCTATACCCTTGAAGAGCTGCAGGAGTATATTTCAGGGGAGAGGGGCGGGGAAGTTTTTCGGCTTCTTGATCCTTTGCTTATTGTGCCCCTTATGAGCAGGGGAGAAGCAAAGGGTATCATCATACTTGGAGAGCGGATCAACCAGGGGCCCTTTAATGAGAATGAAAAGGAATACCTGATGAATATCGCCTCTCTCGCGGGCATTGCCATCAATAATGCCCGTCTCTACGAAATGGCCACCACAGATATGATGACCCACCTGAAAATTCATCATTATTTTCATGCGGCTCTTGATGAAGAATTTAATCGGGCACTGCATTTTGATCGACCCCTGGCGCTGATTATGGCAGATCTGGACCACTTTAAAAAGATTAATGATACCTATGGTCATATGGCAGGAGATGCCGTTCTTATTCGTGTTGCCCAGATTATCAAGGATAACATCAGGCTTATGGATGTGGCAGCCCGTTATGGGGGGGAAGAATTTGCCGTTATTCTTCCAAAAACAGATATGACTGATGCGCTTATTGTCGCCGAAAGGATCAGGGAAAATATTGAAAATGAAATCTTCCATTATGAGGATAAGTCCATGAAGATTACTATTTCCCTGGGGATATCTGTTCTTGATATTGACCGGGACAGTGGCAAGGCTGACCTGATTGAACGGACTGATAAAGCCCTTTATATGTCTAAAGACGGGGGTAGAAACCAGGTATCCTTTTTGTAGGAATGATTTTTTCCCCGGGAGAGCAACTTTTGGGATTATGTCACATTTTCTTCCTTACTTCATGGATTTTGCTCTTAATTTTCTTGACAGAAATTGCTATACGATACTATATGACTTTCTATTGTTCGGGCCCATAGCTCAGTTGGTTAGAGCGGCTGACTCATAATCAGTAGGTCCGGGGTTCGAGTCCCTGTGGGCCCACATAATGTGGAGCAAAGCTCCTTTTTTTATTAAAGGAAAATAGAAGGAAGAAACAATGTACGCGATTATTGAAATAGCTGGAAAACAGTACAAAGTTGAGAAAAACAAAGAAGTCTTTGTTGATAAACTTGACCGTGAAGAAAACCAGGAATTTGATATTGACACAGTGCTTCTCTATGCTGATGGAGAAGATGTCAAGATCGGGCAGCCCTACTGCGGCGTTAAAGTTAAAGCCCAGTATCTTGGAAATGTGAAGGGCGAAAAAGTCCGTGGTATTAAGTTCAAAAAGAGAAAAGGCTACCAGCGAACCCTCGGGCATCGTCAGGTATATTCTCAGCTGATGATTAAGGACTTTGTCGTCGCTTAAACAGGAATGAGTCGTGATCAGAATCATCGTTGAATCTGATCATTTTTCTGAACAGAATAACGGGGCTCTGCCGGGGAATTGTATCCTCGAAATCAGCGGTCATTCCGGAATTGATGTAAAGGGAAAAGACATTCTCTGTGCAGCTGTTTCGGTTCTGGGTCAAACCTTTGTGGTTTCTGTTTCAGCGTTGAAAGATCTCGAACAGTCTGTAGAACAGCGTGACGGATTTTTGAAGTCAACAGTCGTATCGCATAAAGCATCGGGAGAATCCAGGGTTGCCCTTCGGAATTATCTCGATTTTTTAATACGTGGAATAATTGAGCTGGAAAAGCAGTATCCTGAAGAAATTACCTTTACGGTAAACCTCCCGGACACTGCTGAATAAAGGAGAGAAGCATGGCACATAAGAAAGGTGGCGGTTCAACCAGAAACGGACGTGATTCCAATGCCAAACGTCTTGGTGTAAAGCGTTATGGCGGCCAGGAAGTAACCGGTGGAACAATTATCGTTCGTCAGCGCGGCACAAAAATTCATCCCGGCAACAATGTTGGCCGTGGTGGTGATGATACGCTTTTTGCTAAAATTGACGGTATTGTTACTTTCGAGCAGTATGACAAAAAGAGAAAGAAGGTTTCTGTATATCCCGTTTCTTAAGTAAAGAATGAATAAAAGGTTAAAACATAATATTCGTATAACCTGAATCTTAATGCAATATAAACCTGTAAGGGTGTGCGGGATCCCCATCGGGGGCCCCCCAAACTCTTACAGATGTTTAATGCTGTAAGAAATCGCGTATAGGAAATCTGTACGCGATTTTTGTATATTTATAAGAGAAGAGGAAGTCACAGCAGTAAAACCACATAATGGCAAAATTTACCGATACAATAACTATCCGAATCAAGGCCGGGGACGGCGGCATGGGTGCTGTTTCTTTTCGACGGGAGAAGTATATTCCCAATGGCGGTCCTGACGGCGGTGACGGTGGAAAGGGCGGCAGTGTCTATATCGAAGCTGACCGGCGTTATTACAATCTTTCTCATTTCTATAAAGACCGTCTCTATAAAGCAAAAAGGGGAGTTCAGGGTTCAGGACGCAACCGCCACGGAGCTGATGGTGAAGATCTGGTGATACTGGTGCCTCCCGGAACCCAGGTGACTGATTCGGAAACCGGTGAGATTATTGTAGACCTTGTTGAAGAAGAGAAGCGAACCCTTATTGCTGAAGGGGGCATCGGGGGCAAGGGGAACGCCTTTTTTAAAAGCTCCACCAACCAGACTCCCCGTATGGCCCAGGAGGGTATGCCGGGAGATGAACTTGAGGTTGTTCTCAATCTTAAGCTTATTGCGGATATCGGTCTTGTTGGGCTTCCCAACGCGGGGAAATCGACTCTCCTGTCGAAGCTTACCAATGCCAAACCGAAAATAGCTGATTATCCTTTTACCACCCTTATTCCAAATCTTGGCGTGGTTCAGGGCGCATCAAAAGAATTTTTGATTGCAGATATACCCGGTATCATTGAAGGGGCCCACCGGGGCCATGGCCTTGGTCTTTCGTTTCTTCAGCACATAGAGCGGGTTAAAGTACTGCTTTTTCTTCTTGACGCGACTGAAGAAGAGCTTCCTTATACTCTTAATCTGTTGCGGGCCGAACTCAATGCATATAATGCTGAGCTGGTAAACCGCCCGTGCCTTGTGCTTCTGTCAAAGATGGATCTTATCACAGAAGAAGAGCTTGCTGAAAAAATTGAATTGCTTTCGGATGAAACAGTTCTTCCTGTTTCATCAATCACGGAAGAAAATCTTGATAAACTAACTAAGCAGCTGGAAAAACTGCTGGAAAAGGTCAATGCCCAGGAAGGAACTGATTAACAATGTCAGGCGTGTCGTAGTAAAAATAGGCACAACTTCTCTTACTGAAAATGGCGAGATATCATCAGAAAAGATATCGCGCTTTGTCAGGCAGATTTGCGATTTAATGAAAGATGGCTACCAGGTAGTCATCGTATCATCAGGTGCTGTTACCGCAGGCGCCGGAACAATAAAAAAGGGCCGCGAGCTCCTCTCAATCCCTCAGAAGCAGGCTCTTGCGGCTGTTGGGCAGACTCTTCTGATAAATGAATACCAGAAACATTTTTCCCGCCGCGGATATACTGTCGGACAGATTCTTCTTACGGAAGATGACGTGAAACATCGTCGCCGTTTTCTCAATGCCCGGCATACCATGGAAACCCTTCTTGGCATGGGGGTTGTTCCTGTTGTGAATGAAAATGATACGGTTGTCGTAAAGGAAATCAAATTCGGTGATAATGATACACTTTCTGCCCATATAACCAGTCTTATTTCAGCTGACCTGCTTATTCTGCTTTCCGATGTTGATGGTTTTTTCATGGATCTCAATGACTCTGAACCGGTAGAGTTGATTAGCAGGATCAATGATACAATTATTGAACAGGCAGGGGGCAGGGGATCCAGCCACGGCACCGGCGGGATGGCTACCAAGATAAAGGCAGCTGAACTGATTATTCGTTTCGGCGAAAAAATGGTAATTGCTAACGCTTCAACTCCCAATGTGTTAAAAAGAATACTGAAGGGAGAACTGGTTGGTACCATGTTCGCCGGAAGCAGCAAACGCCTCTCAAGCCGGAAAAAATGGGTTGCCCTTAAAAAACCTAAGGGAAGTATATTTCTTGATGATGGAGCCGTTGCTGCTATCAGGGAAAGAAAAAAATCTCTCCTCGCGACAGGTATTACAGAATTGACGGGAACCTTCGATATGGGTGCCGTTATTGAGCTCTTTGATCCCAGGGGAGCTGCCGTGGGGAAGGGGATCGTTAACTATAACAGTTCTGAGCTGGAGCAGATTCTCGGAAAAAACTCGAAGGAAATCAAAAAGATATTACAGGGAACATTTTTTGATGAAGTTATCAATCGTGATGATTTGATTATTTACTGATTACCCGGGATTGGTGTCTTTCTTCATATCATCGTTGAAAATTCCTTCAAGTCTATAAGGAATGCAGTTTATGAAGGCAAAAAACTTATTTTTAATCCTGCTGCTCATCAGTTCTCTGCTTGCAGGAGTTTTGACTCCTCTTGCTGCCGCTGAAGTTTCTGAGGTGGAGCGGGCTGACCGGGTCGAGACTATGACCCCC
>CAZPEK010000217.1:4990-6942 GCA_964585555.1 uncultured Leptospirales bacterium
AGATAGCAAAAAAAACAGAAAGAAAAATGCCAGGAGATGATACTTCGGCAAAACAGGAGACCCGGGTAGAGACAACTTCTCCCATGGGCTATCATCTTCGGGGGATTATCCCCGGCTGGGGCCAGTACTATGCGGGGTATAAGCAAAAAGGAATTATTTTTTTAGGAAGTTTCGGCCTTTCCGGCGGTCTCTTCACCTGGTCTCTCATTTATATGACGGGTAAAAAACAGGCATACAATGATCTCGGCTACCTGACTGATCAGGCGGTCTTTGATAAGAAATGGAAGGAGTACCATCAGGCGGGTATTATTGCCCTTGTCTTTGGTCTTGTCTTCGGGGCGGTGTACACAGCAAACTGGGTTGACCTTATCTTTTTTTCTGATTATACTGGTAAGAAGAAAGGTACTGAAAAGGTGAAACATGCTGTTCATTTAGAAGGTTACCAGGAATTGTCCCGACTCCCCTGTTAAGATGCCCTGTACGGCATTAAACTGGTTTATACTTTTTAGCATGAGGAATAATCATTTGAACCGAAAGCCAGGAATACTGCATAGAGCCTTTATTTTCTTTTTCCTTTTGATCCTGTCAGCCATTTCGGGTTGTTACCTGGATGATCGGGATAATGTATATGATGCAAAATCAAACAATTACTATAAAGTCGATTCTGTGGCAAAGGAGACGGCCTGGACCTTTATGGTCTTTGCCGGTGCTGATAACAACCTGGAAGAAGATATTCTTCTTGATATAAATGAAATGCAGCAGGGTATGAAGAATGTTGAGGGAATCAACCTCATTGTTTTTATCGATAGAAGCGCCGGGTACTCCAGTGATTCGCAGATACTGGGAGAAAACTTTGCCGGGGGGAAAATATTCAGGGTAACGGGCAGTAAAACCTACGAGCTTTACGGCAAGGATGATATTCTTCCTGAATGCCGTCCTGATAATTTTTTTGACGCCAACAGCGGCAGTGCAGAGCTGCTGCAGAAATTTATTCAATTTTCCAAGCAAAACTACCCGGCAGATAAGTATGCCCTGGTCATTTCCAGTCACGGCAGTGGGGCCTCAAAACGGCGGAGTGTTCTGCCAGTACTGGAAAAATCTACAGATGGAAGCAGTACACGGTTCGTCAGTATGGATGATCCAACAGGTGATAATATCTATACGGCTGAAGTTACTGATTATCTCACTTCAGCTGAGAGCGTTAATCTTCTCGGCTATGACGCCTGTCTCATGGGATCAGTCGAGGTGGCCTACCAGTATCGCCCCGGGAACGGGAGCTTTAGTGCCGATGTGATGGTTGCCTCTCCCGCCAGCGAATGGAATTACGGCTGGGATTATACCGCTGTTTTTCAGCGTTTTGCCGGTACGGGGGTTAACGTCAATGATACCAATGATGGTGTTGGTGATCCTGGAACCTATGAACAGTATTTTGATGCTGAGACCATTGAGACATTGGAGTTCGGTAGTATAATCGTAGAAGAATATTATGACCAGTATAAAAATATTTCATCAGCACTGGCCTCACAGACCATGAGCTGCTACGATCTGTCTCATGTTGAGGATGTAAAAACTGCCATTGATGCTCTGGCTCAGGAGGCCTTTGTTCTTGGCCTGGAGAGTGACTTCCTGGGACTCGGTTTTGCCGGTCAATTTGATACTACGTCGAATGTTATGCACTATTGTGAGAGTGCCTCTTATATCGACAATTATCCCTATTTTGATCTTTATAGTCTTCTTGAGGTTATTTCTGATACTACTGCTCTTTCAGGTTTGAATGCACTTGCGGCTACGGCGGCAAATCATGTGGCTAATCTGGTTGCCTATTCCTTTGGTGGAAGCGATTATGTTACTCAGACAAGCGTAGCATTTCAAGGAGGTAAAAATGGAATTCATATTTATTTCCCCCATAAAGATAATTTTGAAACATATAGCAGCTGGTACAGTCCACTTGC
>CAZPEK010000218.1:0-6891 GCA_964585555.1 uncultured Leptospirales bacterium
GGTCGCGAGAAATTCCATAGCCGTCGCAACAACTGTCGATATCAATATCATGTTTCTTTTCCTGCTGTTCAAGGGCGAACCTTCCAAAGTCATCAATTAGTTTTTGAACATTACTGCCTATTTCGATAATAGATTTTTTTGTTTTTCGTGAAACAAGGAGCTGGTTTTTTTTATTGTTATCATCTTCATTAAAGAAAAATTTCATGTAGGTTCTGTCATTCCACCAGTCAGTCCGGTTAATGAGAGTGATATAGGCGTCATGAAGGGACGCCGCGATAAATCCGTGTTGTGATTTGGTTGAAAGAGGGATATCATTACTGTTGAGTTCAATAAAGGTCTTAACATGGCCCCGCAGTTCATTGATTGACATGGCCTGTGTTGTGTTGCTTTTGCCCATGTTCATGTTATACTGCTGAGTCTGGTGGGTCAGCCGGTTTTCCAGAATATTTCTAATACTGATATATGAAGAGAGATTTTCAGGGGTGTTGGTGTCGGAAAAAATGTTGGATATAAATTCATCCTCCAGGTCTTTTGTTCCTTTCTGGGCAATTAATTTTATTCTTGAGATGGCACCTATATCGATGAGTAAATCAATGATATCATTTGACTGGGTTCGGTTCATGTCAAAGTTGAAATTTACAATCTGGGCCAACTTTCCTTCACTGAGTATTTCTGCAAAATCTGTCAGTTTATTTATAATTTTAATTATAACCGCCTGATCAAGAAAATCTGTTAAATTTTCTATGCCGGCAGAAGATGTTTCTTCGATAAATATCTCGTCTTCCATTATTACATGCTCCAATTTGAATAAGTATACAATGTACAGGATGGAAGCGGGACTGTAAATAAAAAATTACTCTTCTTCAGTGGAATACCTGTTATTTTATTGACGCTGTTCTTAATTCTATGCTAGAGTTTAACGGTTGTAGCTGTAATAATAAAGACTATTGGAAAATTTATGCATCAATGTCAGGTTTCCGCCTCTATCCTCATTGCTGAAAATGATCCTTCATCAATGGATCTTCTTAAAAAAATGTTAACCGATTGCGGCCACCAGATTGCCGGTGCTGTTGAGACTGGTGAGGAAGCTGTTCTCATTGCTGAAAAAGTAAAACCTGACCTTATCCTGATGGGAATTTTCCTGAAAGGCGGTATCGATGGTATTACCGCAACCTCCCTTTTGAAAAAAAAGTTAAATATACCGACAATTTATATTACCGGCGGATTAGAAGACCATGATTTTGAGAGGGTGAAAGAGTCTATGCCCTATGGATTTATTCTCAAACCCTTTGATTATAACATGCTTGTTTATTGTATCGATCTTGCTCTTCACCGTTTCTTTACAGAGAAAAATTTGAAGGAAGTTGAGCAAAGAAGTTTAGATATACTTACCGCAAATCCTGATAAAATTTTTTACGTGAATAGAAAAGGCCGTTTTCTTAATTCCCGCGAAGCGGAGAGCGCAGGGAAAAACTGGCCTGATCAAATCGCCCGCCGTGCCCTTCCTGTTATTGAGCGTGTTACGGCTTCAGGTGCATCTGAAGCCTTTGAGTACGCAGTAAAACGAAAAGGAAAAATTATTAACTATGAAGCCCGTATTATTAAATCAAAAGAAGAAAGGGCCCTGGTAATAATAAGGGATGTCAGCATCCGGAAAAAGGCTGAAAAGGAACTTTCTCTTTATCGTGAAAATCTTGAGAAAAAAGTTGAGGGTCGAACCCGGGAACTGACACAATTTAACCAGGGGCTTTCGGATGAAATTTCACGAAGAGAAGAAACTGAAAGTGAATTGAGGATATTTCGTCACGCCATGAACCAGTCTCCCTGCCTGGTTATTATTTTTAATGCCGGGGGAGAAGTTGAATTTGTAAATCAGAAATTTATTGAAATAAGTGGTTATGAGTATAATGAATTGATTGGGCAGAAGATGTCGCAGCCAGGCAACAGGATTTTCCCGGAACCTGAGATGTGGAATAAAATGATCAGTTCCCCGGCATGGAAGGGAGAAGTCTCTTCTCTTAATGCCCAGGGTGAACTGTATTACAGCCTGGGGACTCTTTCCTCGATAACTGATGAAAATGAATCTATCGTTAAATATATCTTTTTAAGTGAAGATATTACGGAAAAGAAAAAACAGGATGTGGAAATAGACCGTGTGCGGGAATTGATGGAAAAGAGTAAGATTGATGAAGTAGATATTGAGATGGATTGGCGGGACTGGCAGGATAAAATGATGAACCGCAATATTTCAAGAACAGATAAATCACTTTTTAGAAATATCAATAACAGTTTTACCCAGGGAGCAGGATTCGGGGCCCTCATATCGCTTCTTGGTATGATGAAGTCAACTGCGGTACAGAAAGGGACTAAGTACGAGCTGGATGGAGGTATTTTTGACCTGATTGACAAGAATGTAACTATAGCTGAAACGGCCTTCAAAACCTTTTCTAACCTCGATTGGATTATTACTAATGATTTTGAACTGGTAGAAATATCTTTTCGAGAATTTTATGAGTTTTGCAGGCTTGTTATCGCTGATGCTGAAAAGTTTTGTCATTTGAAAAACCATAAAATAATTTTGAATAGTTTTCCTGTAGAATCTGCAGAGCAAAAGGTTTTGTTTAATCGTGAATATATGTATAAGGTTATCTACGAAGCACTGATCAATGCTCAGAAATTTTCAAGACAGCGAACCTATATTACAGTCTTTGTCTCTGTCGTTGGACGCTATGGAACTCTTTCTGTTATCAATGATCCTGAAAAGGGCGAAGGAGGGATAGTTGGAATACCGACTGAGTATGAAAAAGTAATTTTTGAACCCTTCTTTCGTTTGTCGAAACTTGTTTTCGAACAATACTATTGTCTCGATTTCGGCCTTGGATTAACCCTGATTGAGAAAATAATCAGTAAGCACGGCGGTGAAGTCAATATTAGAAATATTGTTGATCATTCAGACCTGAGGCGAGAGGCCCAGGTAAAGGTGAACCTTACGGTCAGTATCCCTCTTGCCCTTGAGTCTTGATTGTTTGACAGTAGTGATGAATGGCGTTATTTTTATATAATTTTTTTTCTAAAGGAGGAACCATGCCCTTTATAAACATAAAAGTGGCTGGATCACTGACTGTTGACCAGAAGCGTGAACTCTCTCAAAAATTTTCAGCTGCCCTTGAAGAGGTTGCGGGGAAAAAACCCTCATCAACCTATATTGTATTTGAAGAGGTGCCGCGGGAAGACTGGGCCGTTGGCGGACAGCTTCTTGCGGATCGCTAAAAGAGGTTTCTATGTCTGATCTTTCTTTTAAAGATGTAATGTCAAAGGGCCATCCAGTCTGCAGTATCTGCAGGGCGATTCTTGAAAAAGAAAAGGGAACTATTGAAGTAAATTCCCTTGGACAATGTGTGCAAGTTGAGCCTGTCATGTGGCGGCACAGTGAACTCGACATGTATCATGGGTGGATTAAAGTAGGGGAACGGCATATTCTTCTTTGCGGAACCGATGAGTTTGACGAAATGACCCTGAAGCGGATCCGTCCGCTGAAACGTGAAGAAATAAATTCCTGGAGTCTTTTTATTAACGGTGAGATGTATACTGTTGTCGAGAGAGATGACAGTAATTATGAAATATTGAATGAAGAAGGCACTATCGTTAAAGATGAAGAAATAGAAGCGCGGATTTTTAACCATATGATGCATATTAGAACATAAACCAACTGGAAATAAAATGCTTCTTAAGCTGACAGATATTAATAAGAATTACCGCATCGCCGGGCAGAAAAGACCTGTTCTCGAAGGTGTCTCCCTGGGGCTGGAAGCCGGGCAGACTGTCTCTGTTACGGGAAAATCAGGGTGCGGGAAAACAACCCTTCTGAATGTCATAGCGGGGATTACCCGCCACGATTCAGGAAGTATTTTCTTTCGTGGAAAAAAGATTTCTAACCGGTGGGATATAGCGGCGGCGGGTCGTCGAAACCGGGAAATAGGTTTTATCTTTCAGACCTTTATGCTGATGTCCCGGGACAGTGTTGAATCAAATATTCTTCTTCCTGCCCGAATCGGGGGTACTTTGAATCGGGAGGTCTATGAGTATGCCTGTGAAATAATGGGACGCCTTCGTATCTACAAATACCGAAAGTCAAAGGCGGGACTTCTTTCCGGGGGGCAAAAGCAGCGGGTTGCCATTGCCCGGGCCCTGGTCAACCGGCCGAGCCTGATTCTCGCCGATGAGCCGACGGCGAACCTTGACCGTAAAACTTCCAACGAAATATTTAATATAATTGATGACATCAGAAGCACGGGAACCGCAGTGCTGATTATTACCCATAAGGATTATATGCATGAACGTTCGTCACGGGTATTTACCATGGAAGACGGGATTCTGAAAACGATATGATACAGCGTGTTATTTTAATATTTCGAGAATCTCTCAGCACTCCCTTTCTCAGTATGGTAGTTGCACTGGCTATTTCCGCTGCGGTAACAACGGCGGGAACATTTTACATCACGGGAAAAAATTTTAATCATTACATCAACCGGCGCTTTGCCTCTTCGCTTCCTCCGAATACTATTAAGGTGATACCGAAGGAAGGAAAGACGGTTCTTTTTTTCAAGTTTGAGGACAGTTCGGTAAAACAGCTTGATGAGAAATCTCTCCGGGTGATCAGGAAAATGTCAGGAGTAAAGGATGTTGTTCCTTTCCTTGCCCTGAAGATTCCCATGCAGGCGCGGATTTCGCTTTTCAGCCTCAGGTACCGGAGTGACCTGATGAGCATCGGGATCCCCTACCGGTATCTGAAAAATGATATCAGCAGGGAGTTTCGCTCCCTGTGGCAGAAGCCTGATCTTGAAAAGAGGATTCCCGTTATACTTCCCCGGGCCATTTTGAATATTTACAACCAGGGAATGGCCGAGGCGAATAACCTTCCGAAGTTATCTGAACAGTCGGTTATCGGCTTGAACTTCTCACTTCTTTTTGGGCGTTCTTCCCTGAAAGAGCTGGAAGATTACAGTAGTACAACAGCCGTTATTGCAGGATTGACTGAAGAGGTTAATAATCTGGCATTGATTATACCCTATCGAGCTGCCCTTTATTACAATAAAAAGTATATTGAAAACTACCGCCCCCGTTACCTGAGTCTCTTTGTACGATCACGGGACCATGCTTCACTGCTCAGGGTGAGTAAAAGAATCCGTGCCATGGGCTTTAACGTGGAGGTTAAAAAGGGCCTTAGTAAACAGATTGTTGATTTAAAGAGGCGGGTTGCCCGGGTTATTGACAGTCTGATGCTTCTTATAATTGTTATCTCCGCTATCGCTGTTGGTTTTTCCACCATGATTGCCACTATGGAGCGACTCGACTACTACCGCATAATGCGTGTTGTGGGGGCGTCACGACCCTTTATTGCCGTGAGCATTCTTTTGAAGTATTTTCTTCTTGGCTGTCTTGGAACCGGCGCGGGGCTTCTTCTTTTGACCAGGGCCACCGGGCATATAACAGACTTTGTTCCCCAGGCCCTGGCGGGAATTACCATCGTCATAGACAGGGATATGCTGGTTTCCATTGCCCTCTGGGGGTGCCTGGTGCCGGTTATCTCCACCCTGCCGGCCCTTTTTCGACTCTATACCCGGGCTCTAAACAGGGACTGAGCCGGACTGTTTCCTGTTTTTTCGGGGTGAGGAAGTTTAAAAATAAACCCGGCCCGCCAGGAGGAACTTCAATGATAGATTTTATCAAAAGATACTTCAAACTCGAAGAGCGAAATACTGATATAAAGACCGAATCCCTTGCGGGACTCACGACTTTTTTGACGGTTATGTATATTGTTCCACTTAATGGCATCATTATGACTGCCGCGGGCATGCCCCAGGAGGCGGTTATTACTGCAACAGCATTAATAACAATTATTGCGACTATTATTAACGGCATCTGGTCTAATACCCCGATTGCAATGTCGGTAGGCCTGGGCCTGAACAGCTATTTTGCCTATTCCCTGGTTCAGGGGCAGAAGCTACCCTGGGAAACTGTGCTCGGCATTGTATTTCTTTCAGGTATTGTCTTTGTTATTCTTACGATTACTAAAATTAGAAAGCTGATTATTGAATCAATCAGTGTTGAATTTAAAATTGCAGTATCTGCGGGCATTGGTGTCTTTATAGCCTTTATCGGCTTTAAGCAGATGGGAATTGTTGCGGCAGATCCTGTCACCTTTGTGAAACTCGGTAACCTTGAAGACAAAAATGTGCTTCTTGGCCTTTTCGGCCTGTTTTTGATTATTGCCCTGATCGCCTGGCGGGTAAAGGGTGCTTTTATTATCAGTATTGTAGTAACCAGTATTCTTGGTTTTATTATTGGGGTTAAAGCGGCTCCTGAAAGTCTCTTTTCAATGCCCGCTTCAATTGCACCGATTTTCGGCAAGCTCGATATTAAGGGGGCCTTTACGGTCTCGCTTCTTGCCCCGGTTTTTACTTTTATGCTCACCGATCTATTTGACAGCCTTGGTACCCTGGCGGGTGTAGGCTATCGGGCGGGAATTTTTTCTGACGGTGATTCGAAGCCGATTCAGAAAACCCTTGAGGCTGACGCGGGGGCAACCGTACTGGGAGCCCTTCTCGGTGTTTCAACCACCACCAGTTTTATCGAAAGCGCGGCAGGTGTCGAAGAGGGAGGACGGACTGGACTGACGGCAGTTGTAACCGGTCTGTTGTTTATAACCACTCTTTTTATGCTTCCTTTTTTTGCCGCTATCCCCGGCAATGCCATTTATCCGGTACTGGTAATAGTAGGTGTGCTGATGTTCGCTGATTTAAAAAATGAAGATTTTGGTAAAACCGATGTGGCTGGGCCCGCTTTTCTGATTATTGTATTGATGCCCCTTACATTTTCTATCACCAGGGG
>CAZPEK010000219.1:0-1281 GCA_964585555.1 uncultured Leptospirales bacterium
GATGGCCTGGTGCTGGCCCACGACCCGGGTCTCAAGGAGTGATTCCATCTTGAGAAGCTTGTCCTTTTCGCCTTCGAGCATTTTAGTGACAGGAATACCGGTCCAGCGGGAGACCACGGCGGCAATCTCCTGTTCGGTAACTTCCTCTTTTAAAAGGGTGTTGTTTCCCAGTTTTTTTATGTTTTTATTAGCTTCTTCGAGCTGTTTTTCCAGTTCGACGATACGCCCATAGCGTATTTCCGCGACTTTGTTCAGGTCGCCTTCACGCTCTGCGCGCTGCTCTTCGAGCTTCAGGTTTTCAATTTCTTCCTTTATATGACTGACACTGCTGATCAGTTCTTTCTCCCGGTTCCACTGGGTGACCAGGGTATTTTTGTTTTCGTTCAGGTTCGCCAGTTCTTCCTCTAACTTCTCTAATCTATTCTTTGAGGCCTTGTCTTTTTCTTTTTTCAGGGCCTGCTTCTCAATGGTCAGCTGACGGATGCGCCGCTCGATTTCATCGATCTCTATGGGCATTGAGTCAATTTCCATTTTTATCAGAGAGGCTGATTCATCAATCAGGTCAACCGCCTTGTCGGGAAGAAAACGATCAGTGATGTAGCGGTTTGATAAAATGGCCGCGGCAACCACGGCGCCGTCTGAGATGCGGACCCCGTGGTGCACCTCGTATTTTTCCTTGAGGCCCCGGAGGATGGCAATGGTGTCGTCAACTGAAGGCTCACTGGTCATGACAGGCTGAAAGCGCCGCTCAAGGGCCTTGTCCTTTTCGATGTACTTCTGGTATTCATTGAGCGTTGTGGCGCCGATGGTGCGCATGTCACCACGGGCGAGGGCGGGTTTCAGCATATTGCTCGCGTCATTGCCCCCTTCGGCGGCCCCGGCGCCAACCAGGGTATGGAGCTCGTCAATGAAGAGAATAATCTCTCCATCGGATTCTTCGATTTCATTTATCACCGCCTTGAGACGTTCCTCGAATTCACCGCGGTACTTGGCTCCTGCGATGAGGGCTCCCATGTCAAGGCCCACGAGGCGTTTGTTTTTCAGGTTTTCGGGCACGTCTCCCTCGATCATGCGGTTTGCCAGGCCTTCGACGATGGCGGTCTTGCCGACCCCCGGTTCACCGATAAGCACGGGATTGTTTTTGGTTCGTCGGGAGAGGACCTGCATGACCCGGCGAATCTCTTCGTCCCGGCCGATGACCGGATCGAGCTTGTTCATGCGCGCCAGCTTGGTCAGGTCGCGGCTGTATTTATCAAGGGCCTTATACTGGTCTTCGGCATT
>CAZPEK010000219.1:1291-6782 GCA_964585555.1 uncultured Leptospirales bacterium
GAAGTTGCTCTCTTGGTTCCCCGAATATCGGTGAGAACCTTCAGGATGTTTTCACGGGTAAAGCCGTGGGCGTTGAGTATCTGTTTCGACCGGTCACTCTCCTTTGAGGCAAGGGCAATGATCAGGTGCTCGGTGCTCATGTATTCGTCACCCAGCTTTACCGCCTCGTTCCAGGCTTCGTTGAGTATATCTCTCAGCTGGGGGCTCATGGCGCCGCCCCCGGGACCCGCGCCGGTCTGACGGGGGAGGCTGGCAACAGTGCTGTCAGCCTCGTCGCGAACATCGTGAACCGAGGCGCCTATTTTCAGGCCGATGGCGGTAAAAATGCCCCCTTCCTGCTCAACAAGTGCCTTGAGTATATGCACCGGGTGTATTTCATAGTGGTTGTGCTGTGTTGCTATATCCTGCGCCGTGTTGAAGGCTTCCTGGGCTTTCAGGGTTAATTTATCCATTCTCATAGTCTGTCTCCTTCCGGGTGTCTGTCCTGTTATCGGCTCAGAGCCTCATGGGGCCCTGACTTCCTTATGTCATAAAACCTGACATTCGGTTGTTTTTTGTTTAATGTCAGGCTGTTTCTATTACTTTCAACTATAATATACAAAAAAGAGATATGAAAGTCAAGAAAAATTGTTAGCACTTTGCCTTGGTGAGTGCTAATTTATTGGCTTTGTCCGGCAACCTGCTTTGGCAGGCTCAGAGCCGGTTTTTCCGGGGTGGGGAAGTTTATTCTTTCTGGTGCAAAAATAGTGAAGAATGATGTTCGGGGCTCAGCAGGCGGTTTTAACAGGCTCAGTGCCCGGTGTTTTTTATTTGCTATTTACAGTACTAAAAGAGGAGAATGGCACCATGATAGAAAGAGGGCTCAGAGCCTTTTTTTAATTTGCCGGATCAAAATCATTATGTTGAAACGGGTATAATCAGGCATGTCCCTTGAATTAAAATTCATTCTTTTCCAGATTCTGATTATCGCGCCCTTCGGGGTGGGAAGTTTAATCCGTTCCCGCCTGAGGGACCCCCAGGTGCTTTCGAAGCGGGTCATTACCGTGAACCTGGTTGCCGTGGAACCCTTTGTGGTCCTCTGGTCTATCTGGGGCCTTTCTCTTAAAAGTGAATTTTTTATTATGCCCCTGGCGGGCCTGATGCTGGTGGGGGCGGGTTTTGTGCTGGGTCGACTGGCGGCGCCGGTAATGAAGCTTAAGGGGAGGGGCAGAACCACTTATATTATCAGCAGCTCCCTGGCGAATCATGGATTTACCATGGGGGGCTTTCTCTGTTATCTCTTCGGTGGCCTTGACGGTCTTGGCCTCTCTGCAATATTTCTCATCTATTTTCTTCCTTTTACGTTTCTTTTTATTTTTCCCTACGCGGGGATGGCCGGGTCGGGAAAATCGATAAAGAGTCTTTTTACCTGGCAGATTATCAGGGAGTTTTTTGTCACCTTTCGAAACATGCCCCTCTATGCATCCATTGCCGCCCTGGTTCTCCAGGGGATGTCAGTACCCCGGCCGGGGATTAACTTTCCCGCGGACCTGTTTCTCATGGTGGCCATCGGGCTTTATTATTTCAGCCTGGGGATAAACTTTCGGTTTTCAGATATCCGGTCTGTCGGTTTTGAACAGGTCACCATGGCGGTGTCGAAGTTTCTTGTTCTTCCTTTATTGACCTGGCTTTTCCTCCAGGTGGTGGATTTTTCAGCTCCTGTTGAATCGGTGATACTGCTCCAGTCATGTATGCCCGCGGCAATTTATTCGGTTCTTTCATCAATTCTTTTTGATCTTGATGTGCCGATGGCGTCGGCAATCTTTGTAGTCAATACGCTGCTTTTTATTTTTGTGGTTTTGCCGGTGCTTTTCCTGTTAAGCGGGGTGTTGTTTTTTTAAGGGGCGGGTTATGTTATCCCGTTTTCCCCCGGCTCGAGCTTTCTTGTTCAGGACATAAGCATGGACCTCACCACCCCCGCAGGGGGTTGAAAAGCTGGTTAACCCCCTGTGGGGGTGGCCGACGATTAGTATAGGAACTGTAGAAGTTCCCATCGGCCGGGGGGCGGGGGGAGAATGCTTAAAGTTTTTCAAACCGCTTAATGACTCCCGGGAGCAGTTCTCTCGAGATCCGTATAATTTCTGATTTCCATTCCTTTGAGGATGGATAGTACATCTCGCGTATCAGCTGACTGATTGTTTACCGGTTCTAAATAAAAGGCAAACAATAAAAATATGACAGAATTGAATGTATGTAAAGGATTTATCTGTTACGGGCGGGCTGCTTAACCGGTCTGTAATAAATAAACCCGGGCGGGTTTTTGAAAATTTTTCTTTACTTTGTTAAACCCCTGTATTTATAATCGCCTATTCTACACTCGCGGTTATAGAAAATATATCCTTTCACGGGCTTTTTGTACAGGAAATGCCATGGGGAAAAAAATAAAAATTTGTTTGGGGGAAGTATATGAAAGTTACGGGAAGTTTAACCACCCTTGCCACCAAGGCACTGGCTGAATCGATGGATCTTAACACCATGGTTGCCCTGGTCAGAAATCTTATTCATAACTACGATATTCATGTTCAGACCGGTATTTCTGAAAGCCTGCCGATTCAGCGCCTGATTGCAGCCCAGCAGATAATTAAGGATATAAAAGCGAAAAGCCTTTTTTTACCTATGATTGAACAACTGGTAATAATTCACTCAAAGGGATACATGGGGAAGAAATTTCCGGTTAAAAATCTTCGACAGATTATCATGCAGATCCGTGAACAGGGGATCATCTATGACCGGGAAAATGAGCTTTTTGTCGAGGATCCCACAGTGCGGCGAACCCGCAACTGGGGAGCCCTTCTCGAGGGACGTGAATATCTTTTTTCCTTTCTCCGCCTCGACATTGTGGGCAACAGCAAACTGGTTCGGGAATATTCAGAGGAAGATATACAGGCAACCTACGAAGATCTTCGCCTCATGGTTTCTGATGCCATTGACCGGCGAAACGGAAGAATCTGGAGCTGGGAAGGTGACGGCGGACTGATTGCTTTTTTCTTTTCGAATAAACATCTTTATTCGACCCTGAGTGCCATGGATATTGTTCACCGTCTTTTTCTTTATAACCAGCTTGATTGCCGCCTTAACAGTCCCCTGGGGGTTCGTATCGCGGTTCACAGCGGTATGATGGAATATACTAACAATGAAGAAGAGCTGAAGAGAACAGATGTTATAAAAAAGATTGTTGATATCGAGGCGCATTTTACCAATCCGAACAGCGTAACCATCAGTGACAGCGTGGAACCGATGCTTGATAAAGTTCTTATCGATCAGTTTCATCCAGTAGATTCGGGAAAACATGCCCGGTACTATAATTACAGCCTGCGCTGGGAACAGTAAGAAAATTTGAATTTAAACACCAGGAACCAGAGGATATCACTATGAATATAACAGTTTTCACTGACTCAAAGCCGGTAAAAACAGCATTTGAAAAAATTGAAAAGAATAAAGCTTACCGTGTTGCTTTTTTACCTGTGGGAGATCTTAAAAAGGAGATAAAAAAACTTCCCCCCCGATCACTTCTCTATGTTGACCTGGGGGCGCTGGCGGCGCCTGAGCAGAAAAAGACTCTTGCTTTTCTCGAGAAGCAGGATGACCTCATGGTGGGGGTTATCGATTCAAAGGGAAGTCTTCCTGATATGGCAGAGGCCTTTCATCGGGGGAGCTGTGACTTTATCGGAAAGGGGCTGCTGAAAAATCCCCTGGATGTAAAACGCCTCAAGGGTGTCCTTGAGTATGGAGAGAAGCTTCTTCCCGCGGTGCAGGAAGAAACCAGAACGGCGGCCCAGAGAGACTATATCCTTTCTGGTGAGAGCTGGAAGGGAATCAAAACGGGAAACGAATATACCTTCTGTTTTATGTTTATTGAAATGGATAACCAGAAAGAGCTGAAGCGAAGCTTTGGGGCTCAGAATCTTGAAAAGGTTATTACCGAATTTCATGATTATATTGCCGGTCTTGTTGCCCCCCTTATGGGGAAAATCTGGATGTGGATGGATTTTGGAGGACTCATCCTTTTCCCCTTTGATGGAGAGAAATGTGATGTAATTCTTGCCAGTATCAAGCTGATGATGTACCGGGGAATTTTCAGTGTTGAGGACTTTGATTATGACATGATTTTTTCTTTCAGGATTGCCCTTCATATCGGCAACACGGTGTACGAAAGCCGGGGCGACACGGGCGAACTTGTCTCTGACAGCATCAATTCAATCTTCCACCTGGGACAGAAACACGCAAAACCGGGAAATCTCTACCTGACAGAAAATATAATGGAATTCGTTCCCCATGGTCTTGAGAAAAGTTTTCTCGACGATGGAACCTACGAAGGGAGAAAGATTTTTCGTATGAGACAGCTTCAGTAAACAGGTTCAAGGGGAGTTACTTTTTGTGTAGTCATTCAATATATAAAAAGGTTGACGCTCTCTCTGTGCTGATTGATAAAGACCGGTCTATTGAAAGTAAAGGAGCAGGGCGATGGGTAGCAGGGCTTTAAGATTGACGGTTTTTCTGGCAGTAATTCTTACCGGGGGGGCCGTAACAGTATCGGCTCAGGATTATGCGGGGGTAACCAAAAAGGCGGTTAACGGCATTACCGGTGTCGCCTCATCTATCATTTCAGACAGCTTTGTTCCCATGACCCATTATCGAGAAGGAGAATGGACCGGTACCTTTGTCCCCTCATATTTCAAGGTTACCCGGGCCAGTGATGATCCGGAGTTCAAGGGTGACGGGCTTGACGGTTTTTCCTTCGGCTTTGGCGGGGGCTATGCCCTTACTGACCGTTTTGTCGCCTATGCGATTTTTTCATACATGGGAATCGATGGTACATTAAAACCGACCAGCGGCTGGTATGATGGAGAAGGTGTCAAGACTGAATACAGTCTTATTAATTTTAACCTGGGTCTCGGCTTTGATTTTATTAAGGGAAGTAAATGGTCGGCACCGGTATTTGTTGGTTTTGGGGTTCATTCCTTTGATTTAAAACTGGCATATCCTGAAATAGCACATCCTGTGTTACCGGGCAATGTTACCGCATCGGCCCGGGGAGAAGAAATATTCGGCAGCTTTAACCTCGGCATTGCCGCGTCCCGGATAATTTTTGATTCTATCAAGGTTACCCCCTACTACCTGCTCATGGTGGGATTGAACCGTCCCACCATAAGGGCTGATATCACTGGTGCAGTGGATTTAACGAATAAAGTTAAAATGGACAGCATTGCAGCCAGCATGCTCGGCCTTTCAATATCCTTTATGCCCACCAGTTCAATCAGCGTTTCTATGTCTATTGGCGGACTGCTTACCTCATCTACTCAATTTTATAACCGGATATTCCTCGACGGCATGGAGATGTTTTCCCTGGTTATGGCGGTTACCTACCGCGGCGGCTTTGCAGAGCTTAAGACGAGGGATACAGTTGATTCACGGCGGGGAAGATACTACTAGGGGTGAGCCACCTGAATCC
>CAZPEK010000220.1:0-1120 GCA_964585555.1 uncultured Leptospirales bacterium
CAGATTCCGGGTTTGATAATATTTTTAAAGTATTTATTAAGGAAGTTAAGGCGCAGCAAAACCGCTAAGCATAAATCAAGGCATCACGCTTTCAAGGGCAGGGAAGCTTTAACTTCCCCACCCAAAAAAAATTCCGCAAATGTTTTTTGCGGAATCAGAGATAAGGGTATGGCCCTCTTAGTTGATATAATAAAACTACCCGGCTTTATTAGACCACAAGAGGTTACGTTATCCTGTTATTAACAACAGGTATGGAAGCAGTACTTAATATGCTGTGCAACTTTCTCCAGCAGCGAATCAATGTCAACAGGCTTGGTTAAAAAATCATTAACATCAGGAAGAAAACTCTCCGCCTCATTTAAAGAAAACCGTGAATTGGTCACCTGGTTGATTGCCGTAAGCATAATAATTGGAACCTCGCGGACATCCTTATACCGGGATGAATCCCGCTTGCTCCTGATCTGATAAGCGGCCTCAAAACCCGCGGTATCGGTTTCCATCATAACATCGAGTATAACCAGGTCAGGTCTTTCAGCAAGAAGCTTTTTTAAACCATCTGTTCCGCTGAATGCCTCTGTCACTTCATAATCATTTTGACTGAGAACAGCCGAAACCGTTGAAACCAGATCTTTGTCATCATCTACTATCAGTATTTTCCTGCTCATAATCCTTCTCCATCAATTATCAAGAAGCTGATAAATAACGTTTCGTTCTTCCCACTGCTTGTTGCTTTCATACATGTCAATCGGAAATTCCATCTGCTTCATTTCAACGGGAGCAGCTTTTTTATCCACAATCCCGAGAGCCAGGGCAACACCGAAAAGAATCGCCTCGGGACGGGGAGGACATCCCGGGATATAATAATCAACCTTGATCGCCTTATGGACACCACCGGTTACATTGTAGGTATCGAACCAGCACCCGCCGCCTGTGGCGCATGAGCCGACTCCAAACACCAGTTTCGGGTCAGGTATCGCGTCATAGGCCTTTTTTACCAGGGGCAATGTCGGTCTGGTTACAGCCCCTGAAATCAGCATCGCATCAGCATGTCGGGGAGAGGCAACCAGTTTTATCCCAAAGCGTTCCACGTCATAGTATGGAGTTAATATATTCAATATTT
>CAZPEK010000220.1:1130-6770 GCA_964585555.1 uncultured Leptospirales bacterium
GTTACAGGCTCCTGTATTGCAGTGATACACCCAGAGAGATTTGGGAAAAGCTTTTTTAGCAAGGTTCTTTAACATTGTCATCACCCCTTCTTAGTCGGTCGCTGGTAATTTTCAGTTTTCCTTAACATGTCCTGGTCCAGCTGGTCAGTTGTTGTCCTGATAAGGGCCCTGGTTTCCAGGGAGTCATATCGATAACCCCGAAGGTCAAGGCGCTCAATAACATTGCTGTTTTCCATGTCATAGCACCTTCCGCAGCGCTGACAGGTCAGCATAAAAAGCTCCATTCGTTCGGTTACATCATTTGTATCTTCTGTCGCAAGTTCGAAGTCAGTTGTAATCGTAATGGCATCCTCGGGACAGATCTCCGCACATCGTCCACAGTAGGTACACCGTGAGCCGTCATAAAGCATTACCCGCAGTTCCTGGCATACATCGCGAACGAGTATGCACCGGGCGGAGCAGTGATTTGAGCAGGCTCCGCAGCCAACACATTTATGATGATCCCATGTCGGAGCACCCCTGAAAGTTGCCGGAGCAGGCATCGGCTCAAAGGGATACTTCAGTGTCACAACACCCGGTTTGAGAACCATCATTACCTGTTTAATTTTACTGGTTAACCACACATCGATCCTCCTTTTCTATAATCCGTAGACTGACAGCCCAACGGCACTGACGGCCATCACAACGGGGACCGCGTAAGATTTTATTGCCTGGTCTATTCTTAATCGCGGATTAGTTGATCCTATCAGCGCGATAAAGGCAAAGACAAAGGCAATTCCAATAAGCTGTAAAATGACGTTCAGCAGGTAATATCCCGTTTGCAGGAAAGGGACAAATACTGTAATCAGCAGGGCGGCATAAAACATCTGTTTAAGCATCATATAATATTTAAACATCGCATACCCGGGACCGCTGTACTCGATAAAAGGTCCTTCGAGAATTTCAATCTCCGCCTCTGCTATATCAAAGGGCTGCCTGAAGGGCCATCAGAAAAACTACCAGCATAATGCCTGCTGAGATGCTAAATCCTGTACCGGATATACTGAACATAGTTGCCCCGATACCGAGAGATTTTACTTTTACGGCTCCCAGAATAAAGGTCATGGCCAGTACCGGTTCCACCATAATCATAGTAACCATTTCACGGCTGGCTCCAACCTGTGCGTAGGTGTTTTTACTCGCCAGAGCTCCAAGGAGAACTGAAACACCTCCCAGGGTTAACAGGTAGATAATTGAGATTATATCAGCATAACCTGTCAAGGCGGTCTCCCGGTATCCCATGGGAATAAAGGCTATTACCGTGAGAATTGATGCAAAGGCAAAAATCGGTGCAGCTTTAAAGACCGGGTTATCCGCAGAGTTTATTGTCTCTTTACCCAGAAGCTTCAGTATATCCAGGTAAGGCTGATAGACCGGGGGCCCCTGCCGTGACTGAACTCTTGCAGTTAACTTCCTGATAATTCCTTCAAACAAAGGAGCCAGGGCAAGAAAGAGTATTATATTAATGAATACATAGATAATTTTCATTGTCTTACCTTCCCTTCTTCATGTTCCGTGACATGTTTTCCAGTTCCATCCGGTTCATGGTTTTAATGTTTCCGGAAGAAATATTTACTACTTCTACACGGTCAGTGCAGGAGAAACAGGGGTCAATACTTCCTAAAATAATTGGAAAATCAGCAAACTGATCGCCCGTAAGCATATCAGGAACGCCCTGAAGATTAGTATAGGTTGGGGCCCTGACCCGCCACCTTTCGGGACGATTTTCTTCACCGGTGATGACGTAATGTACCGATTCGCCTCGAGGTGCTTCAACATTAGAAACCGCATGCTTCAAATGAGGAACTACATCATCAAATTCGTAGAGTATTTCTCCTTCAGGCATTTTATCAAGACACTGCCGGATCAGGCTGATGGCTTCAAATACTTCGAGAATTCGAACAAGTACCGTTGACCAGACATCACAGCCATCAAAAACCGGTACCTCAAACTTCAATTCATTATATATTGCATAGGGATGATCTCTCCGCACATCAATGTCAATACCCCGTGCCCGGGCGACAGGTCCAATGAGATCCCACTTGATAGCGTCTTCTTTTGATATGGTACCCACTCCCTTTGTCCGCTTATGAATAGCCGTGTCACCTTTTATTGCATTATAAATCGTTATCATTTCGGCTTCTACCTGATTCAGGATATTCCTGGTATCTTCCTGAATCTCCGGAGTGAAGTCTCGCCGAACACCACCTATTATTACCATGCCGTAGGTTTTCCGGTTACCGGTTATACGCTCACTGAGCCACATGATGTGTTCCCGTACCCGCCATGACTGCATGAATACAGTATCAAATCCAATCAGGTGGCCTGCAACTCCAAGCCAGAGAAGGTGGGAGTGAAGGCGTTCAATTTCAAGCATCATAACCCGGATAAACTCGGCTCTTCGGGGGATCTCTATTTTTGCAGCCGCTTCAACAGCCTGAGAGTACGCGGTGGCATGAACAGAGCCGCAGATTCCACAGATACGCTCAGCAATAAAGGGGACTTCGTTGTAGCTGATCTGGGTCGTACAGAGTTTTTCTATACCCCGGTGAGTCATGAAGCCCCGGTAATCAGCCCCGTGAATGGTTTCACCTTTAACAAACACTGACCAGTAATTCGGCTCATGAAGAGCAGGATGGAAAGGACCAACAGGTATTACATCACAGCCTTCCGGCGCTTCATCGATCTGGTAGGCCACATCCTCTGCCCCGGGAGGTATCATGTCATGGGGTACATCTTTCCTCAGGGGGTATATCCCATCGGGCCAGTCGTCAGCGAGGACAAGTTTTTTAGGCTTTGGATGATCGGAAAATTTCATACCGAGGAGATCCATGTATTCTCTTTCAGTCCATCCCGCACTGGGTACATCATTGGTAATTGAATCAAAGACCGGATCACTTTCAGGTGCCGCACTGCGCAGTGTCACCTGGAGATTATCTTTATCATAAGCAAAGTGGTGCATCAAGCCAAGGGTGCCATCCCGTTCAATGTTATCAAACCCCGTACCCATCTGGTAGCGAGCTCCCTGCTTCATCACTTCAAGAGCAACTTCCTTCAGGCCATCACGGTTTACATCGATAAAGAGGCGATTATCAGTTTCTGAATCAATGGCAGTAATGCTTTTGCCGCAGTTTTGTTCTAATGTGTTTTTTAAATTTTCAGCTTTCATATTATACCTCGTCACAAATGTTGACGGTTACTTACTTTTTAGGATTCCCGCCGGTCCACCAGAGAAAGTTCCTCAATGCAGCATACATGCTTCGGTCCCGGTACCTGTTTACATTATTGAGATCCTGGTATCCGCAAAGCCATGTGTCAGCCGTGCGTTCTTCGGATCCTCCGGACCTGCTGAGCAGCCAGGAGAAAATAACTGCTGCTGTTACTACCGCTAAAAGGACCGCCGGTACTGCAGCAGAATTTGTTACATCTCCCATTGTATTGAGGGATAGTCCCATCATCGTACCGTCGAGTTTACTCATCAAGCTGGTCTCTTTGAAAAGCCCTGCAACGCTTGAGCCGGCAGAAGTTTCGAATATTCGGGTTATCACTCCAAAATATAGAAAAGGAAGAAGTCCCTGGACGATACAGAGTATGGTCAGAACCGCCTTCGGTATCAGCATACTTACTGGAACTTCCTTTACCTCTTTTTCAATACTCCATTCTGACCCGATGGAAGTAAAGGCCATGCCGAAGAACTTCACATAACAGGCAAGAGTAATTGCACTGGTAAACAGTGCTATAATACCAAAGAGTACCAGGAAGAGCATCTCATTGCCTCCGAGGAGTGATGTTGAGATGATAGTCCATTTGCTTGCAAAACCGCTGAAAGGGGGCACCCCGGAAATTGAAAGGGACGCTATTCCCGCGACAATGGCTGTTACCGGCATTAACTTTAAAAGGCCCCCAAGCTTATTAAGATCCTTGGTACCGGTAGAATAGAGAAGGCCTTTAAAGACAGCATGATTCAATATATGGTAGAGAGCACCCACGATGGCAACCATGCCGAGTAGTTTAATAAATTCAGAATTTTCATTAACCATAATCAGCGCAGCGCCGACAGCAAAGACGATGTATCCTATTTGCCCGATAGAGCTGTAGGCCAAAAGACGCTTGGCATCACTCTGCTTCATGGACTGAACTGTTCCGATGAAAAGAGTTACACCGCCGATTGCGGCAATAATCATGCCCCAGAGGCTTCCATCGAAATGCACACCTTCACCATGGGGAACCATCCAGAAAAAAGTTCTGATAATTCCGTAGATTCCCGTTTTAAGCATCACGCCGGAAAGAAGCGCACTGACGGGGGAAGGAGCAATTGAGTGAGCATCAGGAAGCCAGAGCTGGCCCAGGGGAAACACACCAGCCTTAAAACCAAAGCCTACCAGTATCATGGCATATATTGCAAAAAGCTTACCAGTTGACAGGGCGCCCATTCCTGCCGTTAGTTCATGGATACTTGCTCCGAATCCGGCACCATCAATAAGGAATGTCGCACCGACAATTAAGAGCCATGCCAGTTCCATCAGTGCCAGGTATTTATTGGCGCTTTTGACGTTTTCTTCCTTTCTATATTCAAACTTAACAAGGAAATAAGAGGCGATCGTCATGAGCTGCCATGCAATGGTAAAGCCAATAGTAAGATCATCAACAGTTACCAGGCCGACCATCCCGAGAATAAATACAGGATAATTAAAGTAGTACCCCTTCAGGCTGTACTCAGGGTAATGCTCCATGTACTGTACAGAGTAAAAGGCGGCGATCATTGCCATGAAAGAAATAATGGCGATAAAAAAAGCAGAAAAACTGTCTACCAGCATATAAATCTTAAGGCCGCCGATGGTGAGAATGTTGCCGTATCCGATTAGTGTATTGAGGTTAAAAATTCCCAGGTCAACAACACCGCTCTTCACATTGAATAACAGAACCCAGGCTATATTCATAAAAATTAGCCCGGCAACTGAAATCAGTAGAAAATTTATCCATCCGGCAAGCTTACGTCTCTTTGCCAGAGCCGGTCCAAGGACTGCCGCCAGAACTAAAACCGCCATTCCGGTCAGTAAATTACCATAGATATGTCCGCTCATCGATCCACTCCTTTAGGACTGCTATGCAGAATATTCAGTATATAATCAGTAATGATATCAGCTGTTCTTGCAACATGACCGGTCAGCTCGCTTCCAAAGTCAATATCTTCCGCTTCTATTCCCAGAAGATATGTTCGCTTACCATGGTCCCGCAAGACAGCATCACACAGTTTAAGGGACAGCTTATGTGTTGAAATATTTTGTATCAATTCATCAAGTTCTGAAAGCTCTCCGAAAATTACAGTTCCCGGTTCTGAACCAGTCTGTATCGCATCGACCAGTATCACAGTATCCCCGGGCATCTCAGCAATTTTAAAGAGATAGCTTTCAAGAACATCTTCAGCGTTAACAACCTGTATGGAATCCTCAGGGGCTACCGCAGCAATTCTTTCCGCGATAATTGTACCGACCGCGTCATCGCTCCGATAGGGGTTTCCCATACCCACAAGGCATGACCCTTTACCCAGCAGGGTTTCCATCACTTCCAGGTTCATTAGATTTCTTCTCCCAGGGTTTT
>CAZPEK010000221.1:0-2706 GCA_964585555.1 uncultured Leptospirales bacterium
CAGAGACCGGCAATGAGAAAGGGAGCCAGAAGCCCCCAGTCAAACTTAATCGATCCATGCTCCATCTTCGGAAAGGCAAACCAGCTGACATCTCCAAGACGGGAAACATCAAGATCAGTCATGATACCTGACATGTAGGCGGCGATATACCCGGCCACCATTCCGATAAAGACACAGTAGACCCGCAGTGATCCGGAGCCCCATATATTTAAAATAACCATAATTGCCAGGGTGGCAACCCCGAGGAGCACATGGGGGATTTCAAAAAGCGCCTCATCGGTTTCAAGGCCCATAAAATTTGAAGCACCCAGGGGTATCAGGGCAACCCCCACCATCAGTACCACCACGCCGGTAACTTCCGCGGGAAAAAGAAAACGGAGTTTCCGCATAAGCCGCGAAAGAACCGACTCGAAAAGCCCGGCGATCATACTCATGCCGGCAAGGAGCGGCAGCCCGCCAATCCATGCCGCCTTCATGGAGGCGGAAAAATAAGGCACACCGGAGAGATAGGGCAGAAGGTAAACCGAACCGACAGGGCCCCGGATAAACTGAAGAATAGTTGTCAGGCCCGCTGCAATCATAGTGAAACTCACAACACTTTGAATCTGCGCATGCGTGCCGCCTATTTCACTGATGATAACCACCGGAAGAATCAGGGTGCTCGACATAACAAATGTATGCTGCAGTCCCGCCAGGATTGTCATAAGCACCGGGGGTTTATCATTTACGCCATATAATAGATTTGAAGATATAGCCATTATTTACCTCATCCAAAGGGGTTTTGCAGGGAAAAAATCGGACCCGACAATATACCGGTCTTTACCGATAGTAACAGAACGGAGATATGCCAGTTTTTTCGAAGGCTTCACGTCACCCGGTTTCGGCCGCAGGTAAGACATCCATACGTATTCCTTCCCTTTCATACGTTCAATCATCTGACGAATAACCTTATACTTCAAAAGACTTCTTCCTTCAAGAGACGGGAATGCGGGATCAACGACCGCGGTTCCATCATCCTTGAAAATAAAAATATATGAATCCCTGAATGCAAAGGGATTGGACTCATCTTTAAATTCTTTAAAGGCCCCCTTTCCCTTTTGTTTTATCAGGTCAACAGCATCATGAACCATTTCAATGATAAACTGCTTTTCAGTACGAATATTATAAACACCGGTACCGACAAAGCACTCTTCCCCTGAAGGCATCACGGCTTTTTTAACATAACCGGACTTCCAGGTGGGAATAAACTCCCCGGGACGGGTCCACATGTAATGAACCCAGCCTCCGCCCTTGGCAGCCTTTTGAATCAGATGCTGAATGAGGGGCCTGCCTTTAATATCCTTTAGGTTATATAGATTCTTCCCTTGGAGATGCTTTGAAACAGGATGAAAAATATTAACGCCCTTCATGGTATAAATAAAAAGATACATCTCACCCTGAAACCATTTACTTCCTTTCACCCGAAACTGGGGAAAGGCTTTTCTTCCCTTTTTCTGAACTTCCTTCACCGCGTCTTCAAGCATTGAGACGACACGTTTTGTCCGCCGGTAGGTATATACCGGTTCAGAGGCGAGAAATGCATTGAAAGAAAAAAGTAAAATTATTGCGAACAACAGAGGGAGATGCAACGTTAAGCTTAACCTTCTGCAGAATTTCATAATCTAAAACCCCTTTATATTTTTTAAGAATATGCACCACCCCGTGTGAAAGCCGAGCGCTACTCATACTCATAAACAATTATCTCATTATTATCAAAATAAAAAAAATTACAAGAATTATTTTCAAGGGAGTGAAGTATGCAACACGAAGAGGTACTTTTCTTGACAGATTGAGGCTTCAATGACTACCATTATCTGAAAAATAAAAAATGGAGCCCCCAATGAAGATTGCCCTTGTACAGACCAACCCGGTGATTGCCGACATTCAGGGAAACCTGGAAAAAATAATTACCAGCATTGAGGATGCCCGGGAAATGGGGGCTGAACTTGTCATATTCCCTGAAATGTCTACCATCGGCTATCCCCCCATGGATCTGATTAAAAACCAGAAACTCATCAACGACAACCTGAAGGCCCTTGATACGATTGCCGCCGCCGGTACCGGCATCGGGATTGTCTGCGGATTCGTCGACTATGACCAGGACAATCCCCCCATGCTCTTCAACAGTGCCGCTTTTATAGAAAATGGAAAAATAGTTTCCAAACACCATAAAACCCTTCTGCCCCAGTATGATGTCTTTGATGAACTTCGCTACTTCACCCCGGCCCGGGAGCACAAAACGGTTACTTTTAAAAATACACCTGTCGGCATCACCATCTGTGAAGATATCTGGAACGCCCTGGACAGCGACGAAGGCAAACTGATGGATAATGTCTCATACCCGATAGACCCGGTAGATATACTGGTGGGCAAATCAGTAGAACTGGTCATCAACCTGTCAGCTTCTCCCTTTGTGAAGGGGAAGAATAAGGCACGAACTGAAATGCTTCAGAGAACCGCTGCCCACCATGGGGTCTCAATTGTCTATGTCAACCAGGCGGGAGGAAACGACAGCCTGATCTTTGACGGAAACAGCCTTATGATCGACAGCAAAGGAAAGCTCATCGGCAGCGGGCCTTCTTTCTCTGAAGGCATTACCCTCATTGATACTGAACATCCTGACCTCTGTGCCGTGGCTACGGCAAAAGCCAGTCGCATAATCATTCC